>CAZAKB010000043.1:0-21529 GCA_964485475.1 uncultured bacterium | reverse complement strand
AATCCTGCCCATCATCTTCTTTTGTATCATCGTGGGAATATTCATTTCCAAACTCGACGATAAGCACCGATTTATGCTCACCGATTTATTTAATGCCGGTTTTGAGGTCATGATGAACATCACCCATTTCATCATTTTGTTTGCTCCAGTTGGTGTTTTCGGGCTGGTGGCTAAAATTACCGCCACAACCGGCGTCGAAGTATTCAAGTCTCTGGGTCTTTACTTTATCACCGTATTGATTGGCCTTTTATGGCATTATTCCGTGAATCTTCCATTCCTGGTTGTCATATTATCGAGAGAAAACCCGGTCCGGCATTTGAAGAATATGGGCGCTGCATTATTGACCGCTTTTACCACGTCTTCCAGTTCAGCCACCCTGCCCCTGACAATGGAATGTGCCGAGAATAACGCCGGGATATCCAACAAAATCTCCAGCTTCGTCCTGCCCCTTGGCGCAACGGTCAATATGGACGGCACTGCTCTTTATGAATGTGTGGCCGCTATGTTTATTGCCCAGGTTTATGGCATCGAACTGAATTTCGTGGCCCAGTTCACCGTGGTTATAACTGCTCTGCTGGCATCCATCGGCGCCGCCGGTATTCCCATGGCCGGACTGGTCATGATGTCAATTGTCTTGAAAGCCGTTGGCCTCCCGCTCGAAGGGATCGGCCTGATTCTGGCCGTTGACCGGATTCTCGATATGATCCGTACTTCCACCAATGTCTGGAGCGACAGCTGCGGTGCCCTGATTATCGCCAAGTCGGAAAAGGAATTGAACTCAAAATCACAATAGCGCGTCTTCGTAAGCAAACAATCGGGAATGGAGAATTGGAGTGATGGAGTATTGTTACCGTAATCTGGTAGACTTGATGATGTCCTCCAGTAGTGTTGTGGTTGTCCTCCGGTAGACTAGACGCCGCACTCCGGTAGGCCTGATGCCGACACCTAGTGGGCCTGTCGCCGTACTCCGAAGGTATGGAGGTCGCAATACAAGGGTGTTGTTCCCGCAAACTGCTACTATTGCACTGAAAGTTGTGGAGACTCTGTAGAGGCAATTCATGAATTGCCTCTACGGTAGTTGCAAAGCGAGTGAAGTAAGCGGTATAAATCGGATGCAGGCATATAATTATTGATGATGCCCTCTGACAATAATGGCTCTATGTGCACCATATTCAGTACCTACAACACAAACTAAATCGTCTTTATAATCCATCCCATAGAAAATTATATTATCGTTAATCTCAGAATAATAATGCAGTTCTTGACCATTATAATGCCAAATCGTGGATTCATGTCCGGAGAAGAGAATATCCCTACTGTTATTACCACGTATAGTAAGTATATATCCATTCCATGCATTCTGATCTGGATATCTAGAGAATTTTTCGGAATCTTTAGTGTCAATTCGATATAAGCCCCAATATGTAATTGCCCAAAGATAATTGGGTGAATCGGTCCATACACTGACAATTGGGCCTGATATTCTGTTTGAATTGAGATTGATGTAATCTGAATATGATAATGAATGAAATTGATTCCACTTTTTACCATTCCAATTTAGGATCACTGTTCCAACTGTTTGAGTATAACCGCAGACCCAGATATTATTTTCATCGATTCCCCAAATATCTACTAAATCCACATCTGTTCCACTCTCCATCTTCGTAAAACTCGAACCATCATAGTGGACGATCGAGCCTTCCAGCCCTACAAAATACATATTCGACGAAGATGTTCCCCCCCATGCAGTACCTACACAGGCATCCAATCCCATATTCTGAAGATGATATTGTGTCCATTCACTACCATCCCAATGGTATGGGAGACAATAAGAGGTTACCCAGATATCATCATCGGAAAAATAGAAGATGCTGTTCAAATCCAGGGTATTGCTATAGATTCCCAGTAACTCCCATTTACTTCCATTCCAATGAGCAGCATTATACTCACCACTTTCTGTCTCGATATTCCCCACCACCCAGATATTATTTTCATCCACGATCCAGGCGTCTTTCAGATAACCACCATAATGTCCCAGTGTATCGACCTCCCAGATGAAGTCGTGACTGGTGGTAGGCAGAGTATGCACCGTGGCGGGATCGGATTCGGCTTTGGTCTGACCATCTTTCAGGAAACGCACTGTATAGGAATAGTCATTATCCGGCGTCAGGCCTTCATCGGTGATCATGGTATCGTCATCAAAGCAAGTATAGGTCGCTACTGTAGAATCATTTCGTTCCAGGGTGAAGGTATTGATCTTCCCGGAGTCCGGCAGGGTCACATTCAGCGTCACCCAGACGCAGGCCACATCTTCCACCGAAAGGTATATGTCATAGTCCGGTTCCGGGTTATCCGGGCAGGAATACAGAATCAGGCAGATAATGACTACCAATATCCGGCATGCGCTTAGTTTGTCAGAGGACATTGCGGTTCCTTTTTACTTCTGTGAAATCTACAATAGAGAAAGTTAAATTTCAATGCAAACAGTCTTCGCAAAGCTCGTAATGACGGGTAGTAGGAAAACTGATTCGATTTAATTGTGGTCGTCTGTTGACATTATTCTAAAAATCACTTATAATGTCAGGGGGAATGGAAATCAAACAACAATAGGAGGAGTTATGAAAACGTGGGTTCTTGTTGCGCTTTTAGCGGGTGTCGTTGCACTTATTTTGGGCGTTATTACACAATTAACCGGTGGAGCTATTATCATATCCGCCGCCGCATGGAACGGATTTGCTCAGACATTGATCCTGCTGGCTATCGGTCTGGGCGTATTGGATTATTTTAACAAAAAGTAATCGAAGGATTAAAGTTTCGAGCGGGCAGGTAGTGCAGATTACCTGTCCGTTTACGTTATGGACACCCAGACTTTTCGGGTGCGCGGTCCGTCAAATTCGCAAAAATAGATTCCCTGCCAGGTGCCCAGCATCAACTTTCCATTCTGAATAATGATCTGCGCCGAATTTCCGACCAGTGTGGATTTGATATGGGCATCGGAATTCCCTTCGCTGTGCCGGTAATTCTCATGGGCGGGAACCATCTCACTTAGTTTCCGGAGCATATCTGTCGTTACATCGGGGTCAGCATTTTCGTTGATGGTGATTGCCGCAGTGGTATGAGGACAGTATACTGTGCAAAAACCGGATTCGATGTTGTTGTCATGAACAACGGCACTTATCTGGGCCGTTATATCCACAAATTCATTCCGTGCATTGGTTTTAATTTTAAATTCCTGCATATACTACCCTCGTTTTAGGTTTTGCGTTCTTTTTTACGGGCCGATGGAAATAAAACATTATTAAGGATCAGGCGATATCCCGGCGAATTCTTGTGCAATTCCAGTTTGGTCGGTGGATCACCAACGTAGTGACGGTAATCCTCCGGATCATGCCCTGCTAAAAATGTAAATGTGCCCTGACCGAAGTTGCTGTGAATGTACTTGACCTGTTCGCCCCCTTCGACCTCTCCCATGATTACAGTGGATTTCTTGATCTTATCCCGTCTAAAGCCTGTCGTCTGTCCCATAAACCCTTTGATCACACCGACGTGATCCTGGGTCAGCATTGTGGGTACGGGATCGTACTTTGCGGAAAATTCAAACAGGGTAAAATAATCCGCCTCGGCTCCCGGAGACACCGCCTGGAAACTAGGCGGGTAGTCGATATCGGAATATTCATAAATCATGGGATCGGTATAAAGTTCAAAGTTTTCAAACGCCAGTGTTTTCCTGAAATCTAGTTTCGCCTGGGCTTTCGGATCGACGGGGTCGCCATCGAATACAGAGGAGACAATGTCCACGTTCTCGGCAGCGAGTGCGATGTCCAGCGCATCCGTCGCAGAGCACATGGCGAATAGGAAACCGCCCTGTCCGATAAAGTCTTTGATGCTTCGGGCAACGGCCTTTTTCTCATCGGAAACCTTGGCGTAGCCCAGCTGATGGGCCGTTTTTTCAAATTCCCGCTGTTGTTCCTGGTACCAGGCCTGATTCCGGTAGTTTGCGTAGAATTTCCCATATTGTCCGGTGAAATCTTCATGGTGCAGATGCAGCCAGTCGTATTCCTTCAAACGGCCATCCAGAACCTCTTCATCCCAGATGATATCGTAATCAATCTCACCATAAGCCAGCGCCAATGTGACTGCATCGTCCCAGGGCTGCTTATTGGGTGGTGAATATATCGCAATTTTGGCAGCCTTTTCCAGCAGGACAATATCCATATTGTTTTCATCAATAACCGAATAAATAGTGAGAAGTCCCGCCGATGAGATGTCTTCATACTTGACACCTCTCAAGCGGAGTTCTTTTACAATGCCTTCGTAATTATCCATCAAAAATGAACCGCCCCGGTAATTCAGCAACCAATCCACTGTGATATCCTGCTTTAGCACCCAGTACACAATTCCATAGGCCTTAAGATGATCCGACTGGGCCTGGTCCATGGGTATCAATAGTTTCTGAGCAGGCGATATTTGTGTCCCAATAATGATTATCAGCAGTAAAAAAACAAGATATTTCTTCATTTTCAATTCCTAAAGCTCCTGCGTGTTTTGCGGCATTGCATGTATATTTCTCAGCCGCTTCCGGATTTCGTCTTTCATAAAGGAATTCGGGTACTGTTCCAGGAGAACCTGATACCACCGGGCGGCATAGGGCGCATCCCCGTCGCGAAAATGGGCCATTTCTCCCATCATATACAGCGCATCATCGGCAAATTGATTATCGCCGTTTAACATTAAATTCAGTGTTATTTCCGCCTGCTCCCGGTCATTAAAAAACAGGTCCAACTGTAACAGCCGGAACCGCGCCGGCAGGGCAATGTCATTATCCTTATAATTCTCCAGCAAATAGCTTAGTACTTCCCTGGCTTCCGACAGTTTACTCTCCCGGATCAGTAGTTCACTTTTCAGAAAATCACTGACAGCGTTTTTATTTTCACTGCCTGATAAAAACTGTTCCGTAAAATTCTGTAATTCAAGGACATCATTGAAATAGGGATCGCCAATTCCCAGCAATCCCAATACATCACTGGAATAGTTTAAAAGCGAATCCATTTCTCCCTGGTAATAAAGCCCTAACAAATAGCGCAATGCCAGCGGTTTTTCGACAGCATGACCTTCGTATTTAACCCTGTTTTTCCTGATATAAAGCTGTGCCTCTTTAAGTTCGCCCCTCGCAATCAGCAGATCCGCCTGACGAACAATGCATTGATTTCGGGTTTCCGTATCCAGACCGGATTTTAGGGCGTCTGCGTACAAACGTTCGGCCCCATCGAAATCGTGGAGAATGCGAAAACGCAATTCCGCCAGACGGAACAGGGCTTTGGCGGTATATGTTGATTTCGGCAAATTAACAATCACGGAATCATAAATTGAAAAAGCCCGTCCGATATAATAGTCACCGGCACCAACACCGGTGATATATTCCGGCACAAAAAAGAAGTTGTCACGGTAGAAATAATCGAAGGGTGAATAGTTCTGCTCGGCCAGCATCTCTTTTTCAAATGCGTCGGCCAAGCCAAGCAGCGCTTTCGGAACCGCAGCTTTAAATTTGGGCATTTTAATTATTGTCATGTACAACTGCTCTGCAATTGTAAATTCACCGATATTCAGTAAATCAGCCGCTAAATCCAGGACCGTATTACCTTTATTATCACTTAGTGACTCAACAATCATTGTCTGCTCGATAGCTTTGTCATATTGTTTAAACCGGAACAGCAGATCAGCTCGTAATTTATATAGATCAGAAACATCCTTTGTCTGAGAGATTTCCAGTTGAATCAGCGAATCGATTTGAATAAACAGGCTGCTGTCATTTGGAAACCGTAATATTTGATTACTGATATATTGATAATTCCGCCGATTTTGCCGCCCGTAAATCAGGTATTCCTGAGTACTTTTGATATAATTTCCCCGCATCATTTGAAAATTGGCGAGCTCAATGGCAAACAGGTCGTCTTTACCTTCATAATCTCGCGCAAGTGTAATTACCTTCTCCGCACGGTCAAACTGCCGAAGTGAAATCAGACAATTGAACAGCGACCGGGTAAAATATTGCGAATGATTGCTCGCTTTCCAGGCATTTTCCCAGTGCTGCTCCGCCAGAACCGTGTCCCCCCGGCTGAAATACAGTTTACCGAGATCCGTCAATGCCGTTTCATCGTTTGGTTTGTATTGGAGATAAGTCGAAATAACCGGTTCCAGTTTATCGTACTTTTTCAGGTCGAAAAGCCTGTATGTATATCGTGAATAGTAATTAGTGTTTGTCGGATCCTGATCAAACAAGTACTGATAAATGTCAAGCGCCCGACCCATTTGCCCCTGCCGTTCGAATTGAATGGCCAACCGGTATTTAGTCTCCAATTCCCGCTTAATTACTTCCGGTGATTTCCAGATTTGTTGGGCAATTAAATGAATACCGCAAACGAAAACAATCAGGCTAATTTTAATTAATTTTATCACGTTGTCATTATTTCTGTTTATCATTTTCTTCAGTCGAAATCAGTTGAAAATATTGCCGGATCAATTCTTCGTACTCTCTGGAATATCCCTCCTTCAAGGCCTGTTCCAGATTTTCCCTGAGCACTGTCCGCCGTTCACCGAGATCGGTCGGTAGTTCTCCCGGCGATTCCCGATTAATATCTGCCCCGGTAACACTCTTACGTTCCTTTTTAAAATCCTGGGTTCTCATGGATTTCTGAGCATCCAACATACGCGACAAAATCCGTTGTTGCCTTTCCAGCGTTTTGCGCATCACCCGGTTCTGTTGTAAATCCTTGATCACGTCATCCATGTCTTTGGCTATGCCACCCAGATCGCCACTCTGATTTGAACTTCCGGATAATTCATTTTGAAGCTCTTCCAGGGATTTTTGCAGTTGTTGTTGACGGGCGGCCAGACGTTGCATGGCTTGCTGCTGACCGTTCTGCCCCATGCCCAGCATCTGCGTCTCATCGTTGATACCCTGTTGCTGACCGGCCATTTTCTGCAGCTGCTCCATATATTTCTCGAATCCCGAAGATGATCCGCTTTGCTGCAGTTCATTCATGGAATTGATCAGATTCAACGCCGTCATATTAATAGCCGCAGTCGCCTGATTGGCCGAACCTGTAGCCGCTGTGGTATTTCGTTCCTCCATCTGTTGAACAGCATTGCTCATTGCGGCCGCCGCCTGCCCGAATCCCTTCCCGGCTTGCGGTGACAACCCAAACGTTTTATTGGATAATTCAATCAAGTCAGCAATCACCTGCGACAAATTTTGCCGGATTTGCTGCTGCTTGACAGCGACATCCATTAACTGTTCACTCTGCCGCGGAGTATTTTTTATTTCCTGACCTAACTGCTCCTGGCTTTGTGAGACCTGCATAGTCTTATAGATTACCTTTCGGAAATCGCCCATCAGTTGATCCATCTGCTCTGCATTGAAATTTTTCTGGAACTGCTGCATTTTTTCCAGAAAATCCTGCATCTGTTGTTGGGCGGATTTTGACTTTGAACCGGCCTGATTCTTGTCACCGTTTTTCAGGGATTTACGAGTCTGGCTCATCTGTTCCATCAAATCGGAATTTTCAAATTCCTCCAGCCGGGATTTTAGTTCTTCGGACGGCATTAGCGGAAATTCTTTCATATCGTTGCTGGTCCGTTCCATCACATCGAATAAGACCTCGGTATCACGCTCGACAGTTTTCTCCTCGCCGGCGATCTGGTCCAGTTTGCCTTTCTCGGATTCCGGTGTCTTTTCAATCTCATCTGTGATTTGCTCCTGTCGTTCGGTCAGGTCTTCCAAACGGCGGACAATCTCATCCACGGACTGTTCAATTTTCACCCGCTCAAGCAGTTTCAGCATGCGATCGATCTCTTCGGAAAACTGCTCGCGATTGATCCGGAATTGATCTAATGCTTCACGTACTTCATTCTGGTCTATTTTTTCCAGGGCTTTTTGGAGTTTTTCCATGGCTTCCCGGAGTTCCGGCGTCATTATTTCCTGAAACGATTGCTGTAGCTGTGAATATTTTTCAAGGGTTTCTTCGTCAAAAAGGCTGTTTTCCCGACTCTCCTGCATCATATCATTTAATTGGTCAGCCATTTTGGATAATTTTTCACCGGCCTGTTCGGTCTTCTCGATTTCCTTCATCAACTGATTTTTCTGTTCCCAACTCAGCTCCGGATTTTTCAGCAATTCCAATGAAATCTCCTCTAATATATCCGAAGCATTCTCAAGTTCCCGCAAAATTTCCTCACCTTGTTCGGCAACATCATCCTGTTGTTCATAGAAATCGGAAAACAGGTCATTCAGTGATGGAAAACGGGCCTTCAGAGTTTTTGAAGAGGCTGATTTCGGACCATTAATCGGATCATTATCAAAAACAATAACCTGGAATTCAACCACATCTTCCGGTGATAACTGCAGATCCGAAACTGACCATGTATAATACAGTTCCTGAAGACTTAATTGGATATTTTGGATGGGAAATTCCAATGAATCTACAATGCTCATATCCGGTGTAAACTGTTTGATGAGACGGTAACGGATTAGCGCCTTCGAAAAACCAAAATCATCGGCAATGCGAATTCCCAGCGGAATTTCCATCGCTTCCGTGAGTTCAATATCCGAATCTGGCGATATGAGTTGACAAACCGGATAAGAATCCGGAATCAGGCGAATTTTATACGTCATTGGATCGGTATTGGAAACATCATTTTCATCAAAAACAGTAAAATGAAATTCATCGGCATTGAATACCGTAAACTGACCGCTGGCGGTTTTATTTTGAACCGTTAACCTCATCTTTCTACCCGATGCCAGATAGAGGCTCGCACTTTTTAAAACCTTATTGGATATAAGCGTCAGGGTCAGTTCACTGCCAGGAATCAGCATCAGTTCCAGATTGTTTGATTCCTGCACTTCTGAAGATAATTGAGTGTAGGACGGCGGATCGATCCGGAGTTTTACGGCGAGGATTTCCGGCCTGTCCGTAACCCGAATTGTATCGGTTCCGCTAGAGATACGCTTCCATGGTTTGAAAATCGACCGGTTTTCGACAAACGCTTCATAGATAATATTGCTTCTCACAGCCCCCAGGTCTAGCTCAATTCGTCCGGCTTCATCTAGATTGAACAATTCATCTTTCGAATAATCCGAATATTCAGTGTGGAAATTAATCTGCTCGGGAATTTCACCGCTGCATTGAAAAACAACAACAACCGAATCACCACCGAATACACCGAATGATCCGGACAATGATGTAATTTCGAACGGCATGGGAATTTCAAACGATTGATGCGGATGGACCAACCGGTTCCCAGAACCCCTATAAAAGGGTGAATTTAACATTACTATACCTGAAATGACCACCAACGTAATCATCAATTGAATGATAGAAAACTTGAGTTTTTTCCACGGGATAATGTCGGTAAAACGGTACTTTTGAATATCCTCCGCCACAGTTTTCACCGAGTAGTCTGCCAGTTCCAGCGAATAACCGGATTTCTTTTCAAGCGTCATTTTGTATAATTGCAAACCGTTAGTCAGACGGTCGCCGATATCGGTAAACTGCTTACCGATCATTTTTGCCAGGTTCATATTGGAGTAGGAAACCATACGATTGCAACGAACCAGAACGGCCAATACAATTGGTGTCAGGAAAAACAGGATCAGAAATCCAATTGTAAACCGCAAGATACTTAGCCTGACCGGCACCTGAAAATACCGAAAGCCCTCTATTGTAGAAATGATAAATCCGGCAACTAAAACAAGGACCAGGACGCGAATAATGCCATTCAGAAAAATAAACCGACTCCACTGGCATCGCAGCCCGGTTAATTTAGTATCGATGAGCTTGAAATTTGCGTCAGATTTGATCATGGATTCAGCGAATAAATAATGATATTAGCGCCCATTTTCAGAGCGGATTCATGTTTTTCGATCGGATCATTGTGAACATCGGTATCTTCCCAGCCGTCGCCTAAATCGCTCTCGTAACTATAGAACACGACCAGTCGGTTTTTGTAAAAGATACCCAATCCCTGAGGCGGCTTATTGTCGTGTTCATGGATTTTCGGCAACCCGTCGGGAAAATCAAATAAACAGTGATAAATGGGATGATTGAAAGGAATTTCAAGCATTTCATGATCCGGAAATATTCGCTTCATCTCCCGGCGAAAGGATTTGTCCATCCCATAGTTATCATCGGCATGTAAAAACCCACCCGCCTGAAAATACTGCCGGAGCCTCATCACCTCTTCTTCAGAAAAACGAATATTGCCGTGTCCGGTCATATAGAGATATGGATAGGAAAATAGTTCTTTGTCCATCACCGATACTCGATACTCTTCCAGACTCACCATTACCGGTGTATTCGCAGCCACAAACTTCAATAGGTTCGGTAATGAACTCGGATCGCTGTACCAGTCACCCCCACCGTCATATTTTAAACGAGCGATGGAAAATTTACCAAACCGGTCGTCAGCAGAAATTTGGCCAGTCAATATCGTTAGTATGGTAATTAAAATAGCGAAATTTGAAATAATGCTTTGTTTGCGCAGCTTTTCCCACATGATTGTTAAACACGATTTTAAATTATTTGTTTCAGAATCAACATTCAAAGAGTATCAGGTTAATATCGCACTAATATACATATTTTCAGTGTAATTTTTGCTTACTTTTCACCCCCATACTGTTTATTTTTAAGCAATGAGAATTCGTCTGCTTATAATTTGGATAATGGTAACCGTTCACGGAATTGCACATAGCCAAACTTTTGTCTATAAGATTGCCGATTTTTTCAAGAATCCGATCGAATACCGTGCTCCCTTTGGCATTACCACTTTTGAAATTAAAGCCGGTGGGCAGCTTCTGGGACTCAATGCGATTGGCTTCGATTCGACGGAATCGTCCCTGGAAGGATTTGATCAATTGTTAAACCGTTACATTCATAACGTTGAGTTTGAGCTGGTGAAATATAATTTGCTTGGCCTGATCATCCCTCAAAATTTTGCAGATTTCCAAACCGGATTAGGGTTTAAATACAAATCCAGTCTAATCAACCAAGGGCTGCCGGAGACTTGGCCTCAGTATGCGCCAGGCACTGCTCAGAGCCTCTATTTTGCACCACTACTTATTGAGGGTAATATAAACCAGTCAGTAGCATTTCAGTGGTCAAAACGCTTTTACAATTACTTGCAGTTCAACGCCGGCCGGGCACACATTTCAGCGTATAAAACCCGGGAAGGCGATCGCTTTCTGAACCAGGACGGCTGGACATTCTCTGTCGCAGTCGGTATGAAATTTCTGTCCAAAATCGGATACAATTTCAAAGAAGCCTACGGTTTTGAACTGGAGTACAATATCGCCCGGTTTGATGATTTTACAGATACCCGGAATTTAAGCCCAATTGAAAACCTGAATTTCAGTAGTATCGGAATTTCATTTACATTCAGTATGATAAACGGCGGCAATCCTACCCAGGGAGACGTCGCCAAAGCACTGTTCAAACAAGGTGATTATATTGCCGCTAAAGCCAATTTTGAAGATTTTATTTCGAAGAATCAAACCCATCCCCGCCTCTTCAAGGCCCGTTGGATGATTGATGAGTGCAATAATTTAATGGCATTTCAGCAGGTCGAGTTAGCCAGGCATTTTATCGAAGCAAAAAATTTTTCAAAAGCGTCCCAGTATCTTAAAATAGCGGAAAAATCGCACTACGAGTCGTTGGTACAGGAGATTGACAGTAGTTACCAGAATATTACACTGTGGTGGCGAACCAATCTGGATTCGCTCATTCTGACAAATTCCATTGACCAGGCTGAACAATTCCTCATCGACACCCGGCAACTTGGTTTACCGGATATCGAAAAGCTCACAAAATTGTACAGAAGTGAGATTTATTTTCATCGCGGGGTGGTTTTCACAGATTATAAGGTATGGGAAAAGGCACTGCATTTCTTTGATCTGGCGATTCAAGAACATCCACCAATTCGGGAGCGTATTGAGCCCTATCTTTCTAAAATTGCCTACGGTTACATCTCTGATGTCAACCTATCAGTCGAACAACAAAACATCGAACTGGCCCTGGAATCCCTGAGACAAGCATCGGAGATCCGACCTGAAATAAATTTCCTAACCCGCGGGCACATTGAAACTCTGGAACAGGGGATTCAATATCTCAAAGAGCAGGCGGCCAATGAGAAATTGAAAAACGCCGTCGAGCAGACCCGTTATATCCCGGATGAGTCCACATTTCGGCCACAAATCGGGATGAAGAGTGACCGGATCAGCGCTGAATATGGCGCTCCCGCTTTTAAAAAGGCACTGCTAAGCACTCAAAACCAGGAATATGAATTGTGGATTTACAATACCCTGGATTCTAAAGAGATTTTCTATTACTTTAAAAACGGAATTTTATCAAAAATCGAAACGCCAAACTGATAATTTCAAATCGCACGAACGGAACTTTATGAAAACATTCTACACCGATGGCGCCTGCTCAGGCAACCCTGGTCCCGGCGGCTGGGCCGTAATCCTTATTGAAAATGACACCGTCACCCGTAAATGGGGCGGTTTTCAGAACAATACTACGAACAACCGAATGGAACTGACAGCCGTAATTGAAGCATTGAAGTCCCTTCGTTCCGGAGAAGATGCTGCTATATATACCGACAGTGAATATGTCCGTAAAGGCATCACCGAGTGGATGAGAAACTGGAAATTAAAGAACTGGATGACTGCCGGGAAGAAACCCGTTAAAAATCGGGACTTATGGGAACTCCTGGATTCTCTGAATCACAAGGATATTCACTGGCATTACGTTGCCGGACATTCCGGTGATTATCACAATGATATGTGTGATCGCATTGCCCGCCAGTTCATCAGCACAAAACAGCCCTGGGCAGTGGTAGAATAGCCTAATCTGGAAAACAGGATATGCCGAAAATCACAAAATTTCAGATTAAAAACAATCCCGACAACCATCAGCGAAAGTGATCATCTAATTTTTATGTTTATTCATAAAAGGAAGCCAATGAAGTCAAAATTATCACCGGCAATAATCGGTATACTGATACCATTTTCAATTTCAGTAGCAGTTGCTGAACCCCTTCCGCCAATAGAAAGTTATAAAATCGTACTGGCCTGGTCCTCGTTTGGCTCAGAGCTGGAGGCCGCATTAATTGAACCCGATACTCAAACCGGTGTGGGCTACTCATTAAACGGAAGTGTGCCTGGAGAAACGCCCAACGGTTATATATCGTCCAGTGGCGACATTTCAACAAGTCCCGAAATCAGTAAAGAGATTTTTACAATCAAGCGTTTTAAAACCGGTATTTATCAAATCTGGATAAAAAACAAATTCGTCGAAGAGGGCTTTGGCGATGAAGATTTTTTCGGAAGTGGCGAAGATGTCTTCAGTAATTCCAAAGCACAGGTAGAATTTTACGATAATGACCGCCTGGTTAAATCGATCAGCATCAGATCCGACGCACAGGGAATGGTCTGGCTGGCCGCCGAATTCGACGGACTGAGTAAAACAATCACCGAAATCAATGAAACCTACCCGAAACTTCGTGCCGTCTACGGAACTGTGATCGATGCCGCTAATGGAAGCGCGCTCGAAAGTGCATTGGTTATTGTAAAAAATCAGGATACTAAAGAAACTGTCGGACGAGCCGTCACCGACAGCAGTGGCAGATTTACCATAGCTGTCGATCATGGACGCTACGTTGTCTATATTGGTAAAAAACAATATATTTCCGATCGTTTCAATGTTGATGTATTAAGCGACTTTCCCCGATCGGTTTATGCCGTGCTGACAAAAATAATTCCGCCTCAGGATTATCGGATTATTCTGACCTGGGACCGTTATCCAATCGATATCGATGCTCATCTGCGTGGTCCGCATCCCGGCAATGACGATTTCCATATTTACTGGAACCGCCGGACTAAGGTAAAAGGTAAAAAGTATCTCGATTGCGACGACACCTCTTCTTTTGGGCCTGAAACCATCACAATTTACGGACTTGATCCCGGTATCTATCGTTACAACGTACATAATTATAGCGGACGCAACCTGAGCAGCGGAGACGCACTGTCCAGGGGCAATATTACAGTCCGATTATATAACGGTGATCAGATGCTGAAAGAGTATAAAATGCCGCCGGGAACGGAAGGCAATTACTGGAAAGTATTTGAAATCGATGGTGATACCGGTGAAATCATGGACGTGAACCAATCCGGATTCGAAAGCGACCCGGAAAAGCTCTAACGAATTAATTCAATGTAACAAATTTGGCAACAATTGTTTTCGCACCGCAACTGCGAAAATAAATTTGCAGTTTTGCCCGTTCCCCGGAGCCGGTCACATTTAGCACTTTACCAATCCCGAATATTTTGTGAGATACACTTGCGCCGGGCATAATCTCTTTCGAGTTTCCAAAGGGCGTTCCGCTATAAAACGTGCTGGTGGATTTTCGTGATACTCTTGGCTGACGGGTTGCCGACACAACGCCTTCGCGCATGGAATTCACTCCAATTAACTCCCGGGGAATCTCGTTTAAAAACATGGATTCCGGTAAATATTGCATCTCCCCGGCTCGGTTTCGTCGCTGGGCAGTCGACAGGAATACTTTGTCCTTTGCACGGGTCAGCCCAACATAAAACAGTCGACGTTCTTCTTCGACCGCTTTATCACTATTATCACGATCAAGAGGAAAGAGCCCCTGATTCAGTCCGCAAATAAACACAACCGGAAATTCTAGTCCTTTAGCGCTGTGCAGAGTCATCAGCGAAACAGCATTCTTTTTATCTTCCCAGACATCGATATTTGTGATTAAAGATACCTTCTCCAAGTATCCTTCCAGGTCAGCATCCTCGATAGAACTGCAATACTCGGAAATATCATTCAGTAATTCATCAATATTGGCTAATCGTTGTAGAGCCTCCTCGCCGCCCTGGTCTTTGTAAAAACTGCGTAAACCAAGTTCATCAATAATGACCCGAGTCCACTCCTCAAAATTGAGTTTTTCCTTGGCGGAGCGGATTCTTGCTATCATTTCCAGAAACGCCTGAACCGCATTTGTGGCCCGGGCAGATATGTCCAGGGAATCATATTGGGACAATGCTTCAAAAAGTGTAATTCCTTTTAGTTTGGCAAAATCATCGAATTCTTTGAGGGTTCGTTCTCCAATGCCTCGTGGCGGAAAATTCAGAATTCGGCGCAGACTAATATCATCCCGGGAATTGGAAAAGATTGAAAAATAGGCCAGAATATCTTTGATTTCTTTTCGTTCGTAAAATTTAACACCACCTATAATGTTGTAAGGTACGTTGTTTCGTCGAAGTATTTCCTCGAGAATCCTGGTTTGGGCATTGGTGCGGTATAGAATAGCAAAATCTTTGAAAATCCGCTTCTTTTTAATGATCTCCTGTTGGATATTGGATGCGATGACAGCAGCTTCATCATAATCACTGCCGGATTCAATCTTGACTAACAGATCCCCTGCAGGTTTATCCGACCAGAGTGTCTTCTTGGCCCGGTTGATGTTATTGGCCACCACTTCGGAAGCAGCCTTGAGAATATTATTTGTCGAGCGATAATTTTGTTCGAGTTTGAATACCTTACATTCCGGGTAATGGGCATCAAATTTCAGGATATTTTCCACATTGGCGCCCCGCCAGCTGTAAATGCTCTGGTCATCATCACCAACCACACACACATTGCGGTGATTTTTTCCCAGTTTATCAATCAGATCAAACTGAGGTTTGTTCGTATCCTGATATTCGTCGACGAGGATATATTGATATTTCAGGCGGTATTTTTCAAGAATTTCTGGAATCTCTTGAAACAATCGTAAGGGCAACAGCAACAAATCATCGAAATCAACGGCATTCGACCGTACCAAGGCCTTCTGATAAAGCGGGAATACGTCTTTGACAATAAATTCAAAACGCACTCCGGGCCGCGGAGTGAAATCATCGGGACTGGTAAGCCAGTTCTTGAGGTATGAGATCCGGGACAGAATATTTTTCGGTGAAAATCCTTCCAAATCCAAGTTCGAATCGTAGACGACTTTTTTCAGGAGTTGCTTCTGATCGGTTTCATCGTAAATTGAGAAATACCGGGTGTAATCGTCCAGATGTTCAATTTCACGGCGCAATATACGGGCACAAGTCGAATGAAATGTTCCGATATGAATCAAACCTGATTGTTTTCCGACAAAACCCTCGACCCTTTCCCGCAATTCCTGGGCAGCTTTATTCGTAAAGGTAACCGCCAGAATATTCTGAGGCGCTACTACACCGGACTTTATCAGATAGGCAATTTTATGGGTCAATACTTTGGTTTTACCGCTGCCGGCGCCGGCAAAAATCAATTGTGCACCATCAATATATTCCACTGCACTTTTCTGCTGTTGGTTTAATCCCTTCAGAATGTCCAAATTATTCTTTCCTTACTTTATGTTCCGGGCCACCTGTCTGCGAACACGCTGGAAACGTCGTTTTGCCCGTAAAAAACTATCATAATCATTGTGAAATGAGTGTGTCCCATCGCCTACCGCAACCATGTAGAGATACCCGGTTTCAGCCGGCCATGTAGCTGCGAGGATTGACTTGATGCCGGGATTATTGATCGGGCCCGGCGGTAAACCTCTGTTGCGATACGTGTTATAGGGTGATTGAATTTCAAGATCGGTCTTCAATAATCGGCGTGGTCCGTCGGGAATGATATACTGAATCGTCGGATCGGATTCCAGACGCATCCGTTTTTTCAGACGGTTGACATAAACCGAAGCCACCAACGGACGCTCATCGTCCACCATACATTCACCTTCGACGATTGACGCCAGGGTCAATACTTCGTGGAGGGTACGATTGGATTGTTTGATTGCCTGTAAAATGGAATCGGTGACCATCTCGTTAAAAAGTCCGACCATTCGCCGGATCACATCTTCAGGATTGTCGGAATCATTGAAATAATAGGTTTCAGGAAACAGATATCCTTCCAATGATGGCGACTCTATTCCCAGATCGTTTAATATTTTTTGATTATCGAGTAATTGAAAAAACTCGCCGGCTTCGAAATTCAGATAGCCGGCAACTAACCGGGCAATCTGTTTGGCCTGGTAGCCTTCCGGTACAGTCACTTTGATGACATGAACCTGAGAAGTGGCCAGCGTAAGAATCAAAGAACGATAGTCTTTGACGTTCTGAAGATTGAAAAATCCGGCCTTGAGCTGCCTGTTTTTTAACATCAGGTGAGCAGCCAGAACAAAGGATTTTGAATTGTTGATGATTTTCTGATCGACCAACTGCCCGGCGATCTGGCTCAAATTAGCACCCCGGGGAATAATAATCTTCATTTGCTGCGGATGAATATTAACAGGTGTAAAAATGATAAATAACCGTAATGTCACAAAGATTGCGACCAGTACTACGGAAACGAAGACGTAATTATTCTCATTAACATCCTGTAAAAATTTCGTAACTCTATCGACTTTAAACTTATCCATATTTGTTCTTTAAAATTTAAATGGAATCGGAATAAATGTAAGCATAAAGATCAGTAACGCAACAATCCCTATTGCTTTTTCATATCTGGTTACCGGTGCATACTCATCCATAATCGGCGGATGCTTCATCCGGGTCAGAAAATAAACCAGTACCGCCCAAACCAGCCAGTTCATTGAAAAAATACTCAGGACCAATATTGCACCAAGAGCGCCCCAGGCAATCTTTTTATACCATTTACCTAATAGTGCATAGGCAATATGACCACCATCCAGCTGTCCGATGGGAAGCAGGTTCAGCATGGTCACCAGCATGCCTATCCAGGCCGCAAAAGCCACCGGATGAAGCATAATGTCCATCTGATCTGATAATCCAGGATAGATAAGCGCCGTGGCAATTTTCATCAGGATCGATTCACCAAGTTGAACTCCAGTCTCTGCCAGTTTCGGCGTTATTGTCGATAGAG
The DNA here is from genome assembly GCA_964485475.1 of uncultured bacterium. Classification (GTDB taxonomy): domain Bacteria; phylum Fidelibacterota; class UBA2242; order UBA2242; family UBA2242; genus B118-G9. Next base: position 3,569 of record CAZAKB010000043.1, on the reverse strand, counting down.
ATAATCCGATAAACAGCGCCGGAACGGCGACCATGAATCCGGCAATCGGACCTGCGGCACCAATTTCCACCAGCGCCCTGCGGCGTCTCACCGGTGAACGCATTTTAATAAAGGCCCCAAATGTCCCGATAATCGTCGGGGCCGGTAAAAAATAAGGCAATGTGGCATCGACATGATGTTTTCGGGCCAGCAGAAAATGTCCGGTTTCATGCACGCCAAGAATTAACAGCAATGTCACTGAAAAAGGAATTCCCTGAAGTATCAGCATCGGATTCTCCAGAGGGTTTACCCCTTCCATCAGAACGCCAGCAAGCAGAGTGGTAAAAATCGTCGCAATAAACAAGAACAGGTTGATTTGGGGAATTCCGAATAATGTCTTCTGAAACTGTACGGTAAATATATCGGTATATCCATCTCTGGAATGGCGAATTTTCGGAGCCAGATGTTTGGCATTTATCCGGACAACGTCGGGAGTTTCACCGGTTTTCAGAAAACCGGAGATAATCAGGGTCTGTTTACTTTCCTTAACTTCTGTCACCTGCATCCGGTTACTGAATAATATAAGGACCTGCTGTTTTTTATAATCATCCATTAAATTTCACGATTAAATTGGAGGTCTAAATTACGATTCAATCCCCTTTAAATCAATCGGGAATCCAAATTAAATAATGGATTTTAATTCTCGTCTGTCGTACTTTTCAAAACATTTTTATTCAGGTTAATACCATGTCAATTGCCGGTAAAATAAGAAATCGATATCATGCCAAAGCCGGTTACCGGGAATTGCTGAAAATCGCGATCCCGCTAATTCTCAGCACCAGCGCCTGGTCAATTCAACACTTTGTTGACCGCATGTTTCTTACCTGGTATTCTCCCGAATCAATCGCCGCTGCCATGCCAGCCGGAATTTTTAATTTCACGATCATGACCCTGTTTATCGGCACGGCCAGTTATATCAATACTTTCGTCGCCCAATATTTCGGGTCGAAACAATTTAAAAACATCGGCCCGATTGTCTGGCAGGGTATCTATATCGCGGTGATTGGCGGGATTGTTCATTTAATCCTGATTCCATTGGCGAAACCTATTTTCGGATTCATAGGCCACGAAATGGAAATTCAGAAACTGGAAATCATCTACTTTCAAGTTTTATGCCTGGGCGCCTTTCCGGCAATCGCCTCGTCGGCGTTTTCCAGTTTTTTTAGTGGTCGAGGCAAAACCTGGCCGTTGATGTGGATCAACGCTATAGCAACATTGACTAATATTGTCTTCGATTATTTTCTGATTTTCGGCAACGGAGGCTTTCCGGAAATGGGTATCAAAGGCGCAGCGATTGCCACTGTGCTTTCCGGTGTTGTCACCTTCATGATTTACATTGTTATTATCGTCCGTCCATCCTTTTGTAAAGAATTCTGCACACTCAGTGGTTACAAACTGGACATTCCACTCTTTAAACGCCTGATCTATTACGGCTTCCCCAACGGAGTTCAGTTTTTCATTGACATGGCCGGTTTTACGGCATTTCTGTTTATCGTTGGCAAACTCGGCCGGGATTCTCTGGCAGCGACAAACATTACATTCAATATCAATAACCTCGCCTTTATGCCGATGATTGGTTTCGGTATCGCAGTCTCTGTGATGGTCGGTCAGTATCTCGGTGATAATAAACCCGAGCTCGCTCAGAAAAGCGCCTATTCCGGTTTTCACATCACCATCTTTTACATGAGTACTATGGTAATGCTCTATCTTGGCGTTCCGGAAATGTTTATCAAACCTTTCATGGTCGGTTCCAATGCCACTGAGATGAAAGCAATCCGCGACATCGTCATTGTCCTCATTCGGTTTGTAGCGATTTATTCGATTTTCGATACCTTCAATATTATATTTGCTGCCGCAATCAAAGGCGCAGGCGATACCCGCTTTGTTATGCGCATGCTGAGTGTATTATCGATTGTCTTTTTAATAATTCCGAGCTATCTGGCCCTGATAGTTTGGAAACAGAGCATCTACGTCGGCTGGATTATCGTCACCGTCTATATCATTTCCCTGGGAATCGGTTTCTATCTACGGTTTCTTGGTGGAAAATGGAAATCCATGCGAGTCATCGAAACACCGCCTCCCGGGCTGCCCTCACATTTTGCCGAAACACCTACACCGGATATTTAAACACTCTTATTTAGAGCGAAAACATTCGAATCATCATTGATATAATTTTTTGGGCAAATCCTGTTTAGCCGTTTTTTATACTAAATCCGGGAATCCGAATCGGCCCTTGACTCATGTAACAATCCTGCTAAATTTGGAACAGCATTTTGACATTATTATAAATAAAACCGAAAGCAGGATACGTAATGAAATGGATTGAATGGACCCAGAAATTACAGGCAATTGCCCAGAACGGACTTGAATATTCACAAAACGAATACGATATTGAACGATACAAACAGCTGCAGGATATTATTTCGGAAATCGTCTCAAACCACACAAATCATGACTTCCAGGAAGTCCGAGACTACCTGATCAGTGAAACGGGTTACGCGACCCCAAAAATAGACGTCAGGGGTGTGGTATTTGATAAAAACAGGGTTTTACTGGTAAAAGAAAATTCCGATGGTCTCTGGACACTTCCGGGCGGTTGGGCGGATATTTACGAATCCCCCAGCGAAAATGTCTGCCGGGAAGTTTACGAGGAATCGGGATACCGGGTAAAGGTTACAAAGTTATTGGCAATCTACGATCGGCGTCTGCATGGGCATTACCCTGAGTACCCTCATTATGTTTATAAACTGTTTTTTCAATGCGAGATTATTGGCGGCGAACCCCGAGCCAGCATAGAAACCTCGGGTGTCGATTTTTTCGATATAAATAATCTTCCGGAACTCTCAATCGGTCGTGTTACCGCAAAACAGATTCACCGATTGTTTGAATTGAAGGATAAAAATATAACGGATTTTGATTAAATGATATTTATATGACGGTGATTTTATCGTCTTCCATTGATATAAAACGCTGTTTATAAAGAAAACCTATTGCCCTCTTAAAGACTTTCTTACTGACCCCAAACAACTGGTAAATGAGTTCCGGCGAACTCTTGTCACTGATCTCGACGTTATCCTGGAATTTCTTCAATTGTTCCAGAATTTCGAATGCAATATTGTCCACTTTCCGATAACCGGGACCATGCAGGCTCAGATCGATTTTGTTATCTTCCCGAATCTTTTTAATAAATCCCCGGATCTTCAGGCCCATTTCCAATTCCTGAAAGATTTCGCTGTGATATAAAATTCCGATCCAGCGATTATCAATGATGGCTTTATACCCCAGCGGCGTTGAATCGACAATGATCAGTTCAACTTCCTGGGCTTCTTCGAATTCGGGCGATTGGTCTTTGAGAAATCCATCAATCCGCGACGACGCAGCAATCCGGTTGCTTTTCTCGTCAATATAGACATATACAGCATAGGTTTGACCGGCCACCATCTTCTGTTGCTGCTCACGAAACGGGACAAACAGGTCCCTGGGAAGTCCCCAGTCCAGAAATGCTCCAACTTTGGTCACGGATTTTACCA
>CAZAKB010000042.1:0-22024 GCA_964485475.1 uncultured bacterium | reverse complement strand
TTGTCGATGATGATGTCAGGAATACTTATACGTTGACTACTGCTCTTGAAAAGCGTGGTTTAAATGTCATCTCAGCCATGAACGGTAAAGAATCTCTGAATCTACTAAAAGAGAATGAAAATATTGATCTGGTGTTAATGGATATCATGATGCCGGTGATGGATGGCTATGAAGCCATTGAACGAATTCGTGCCCAGAATGACTACCGGGAACTGCCGGTCATTGCTTTGACGGCAAAAGCCATGAAAGAGGACCGTGAAAAATGTATAGCCGTGGGCGCTTCAGATTACCTCACGAAACCGATCGATTATGACCGGCTGTTTTCGATTATCCGGATCTGGCTGTCAGCGGTGAAGTCCAAGAAGCAGCCAAAAGAAATCAAATCATTAAAACCGGATGTAAAAGTGTCCAGTAAAAAACCAAGAAAATCTCCTAATAAGAAGAAATAAACCATTATGCGAAACCAGGTGCTTGATCTGCTGAAAATGATAAATACCGAATTCGGTTATGACTTCCTGAGTTATAAAATCGAATCTGTTGAAAAGCGGATCAGCATGTTCCTGGTCCAGGAGAATTTCAGTTCCATTGCGATTCTCAAGGAAGAATTGCTTAAAGATCCCCGGATATTTGAACGGCTGATTGCCAAAATATCTATCAGCGTATCCACAATGTTCCGAGATCCGGTGGTCTATCGTCTGATGCAGGGAAAAGTGTTGCCGATCCTGGCGACCTACCCGCGGATCAGGGTTTGGTCGGCCGGGACCGGCTCCGGTGAAGAAGCTTATTCGATTGCCATTCTGCTGAAAGAGGCGAACCTGTATCAGCGCTCGCTGATCTATGCGACGGACATTAATCCCATGGTACTGGAAAAAGCCCATAAAGGCATCTACGATCTGGACCGGGTTTCGGAATTCACAAGCAACTACCTGACAGCCGGCGGACGGGAATCCTTCTCAAAGTATTATACCACTTCCAATCGTTACGCGCAAATAGCGCCGGAACTGCGGGACAATATTGTTTTCGCCACCCATAACCTGGCGCAGGATTCCGTATTTAATGAGTTTCATCTGATCGTTTGCCGGAACGTCCTGATATATTTTAATAAAGTATTGAAAGACAGAACCCTGACGCTCATGTCCAACAGTCTCTGTGAACGCGGTTATCTGTGCCTCGGGTCCGGTGAGGAACTTAGATATTCCAAAGTGGGATTATATTTTGAAACACTGGATAAGAAGAACAAACTATACCGGAAGTATTAAATGATAATTAAGATTGGAGAAGCATGGATGCAATCCTGAAAATACTACTTGTCGATGACAGCGTGCACGATCTCTATGCTTACGAAAAAGCCCTGCAAAAACCAAATCGACAATTTTTTAAAGCGGAATCGGGACAGGAAGCCCTGGTTGTACTATTAAATGAGAAAGACATTTCCCTGATCCTGATGGACGTTCAGATGCCCGGTATGAGTGGCTTTGATACGGCCCAGATGATCAAAGTGCGGGATGTTACACGGGAAATTCCGATACTTTTTATCTCCGGCGCTGAGATGTCCGGTAAAATGATGAACTATGGTTTAGAGATCGGGGCCTTTGATTATATCCTGAAACCCGTGGACCAGCGTCTGCTGCAAAACAAAGTCGATATTTTCCTGATGCTGTATCAGCAAAAGAAGCAGTTGGAAACCCAGGCAATCGAATTGAAACGCTCCAATACCGAATTGAGCCAATTCGCCTACATCGCCTCACATGATCTCAGTGAACCATTACGATCGATTAACAGTTTTTCACAGTTGCTGAAGAATAAATATAAAGACAAACTGTCCGCTGAGGCCAATGAATATATTGGATTTATTACTGCCGCAGTTTCCAAGATGCGGGGTCTGATTGATGATCTGTTGGCTTTTTCGCGGGTCACAACTCAGGGGCATAATTTTGAACGCATTGATTGTAACAAGATCGTTGAAGAAGTCCGCAATACGTTAGCGATGAAAATTGTAAAAACGAATGCCCGATTTACAATAGAATCATTGCCGGCGGTGATGGGCGATAAAATCCAATTACTCAGGTTGTTTCAGAATATCATTGAAAACGGATTGAAGTATACCACAGACCAGAGCCCGCAAATAACTATTTCCGGCTCTGAAATTAAAGCCGGAAAGTGTCGCTTTGCCATCCAGGATAATGGCATTGGGATTGACACCGAACATTTTAACAGGATATTTCAGATTTTTCAACGCTTGCACACCAATGAAGAGTACCCCGGAACGGGCATTGGTCTGGCAATCTGTAAACGAATCGTGGAAAGACACGGCGGCCGTATCTGGGTCGAATCAAAGCCCGGCAAGGGTTCCACATTTTTCTTTACCTTGCCGGTCATCGCTGAGAAAGCAGGTAATAACTAATATCTAAGAAATATGGACTATTTAATATAAGGGATAGTATGAAAAAAAATCTTAAAGTACTTCTGATTGAGGATAGCGAAACCGATGCGCGTCTGATCCGGGAATATTTGGATTCAGGCAGTGTTTATCACTTTCAAATCGAAAACGCAAAGCGCCTGTCCGAAGGAATCAAGATGCTTTTAACTGAGTCATTTAATGTGATATTACTGGACTTGTCATTACCGGACAGTGTCGGTTTTGATACATTTGATTCAATTCGTGCCAAGGCCAAGCATGTGCCAATTGTTGTTCTGACTGGTCTACTTGACGAATCCATAGCAATCCAGACGGTCCAAAAAGGCGCTCAGGATTATCTGATAAAAGATCAGGTGGAAGCTCAACTGCTCTCACGATCGATTCTTTATGCCATAGAGCGAAACAGGATGCAAGCAGAATTGGAAAAAGCCTGGAAAAAGGAGCAAAGTCAGCAGGAAAACATGGAAGCCGTTCGGTCGTTTCAGCATTATCTTGCCATCCTGCAGGATAAAAGAGGCGATAATGATAAAACCATTCCAAATTTTGATGATGAAACCTTAAGAGCTACCTTAACCGACTATCGTCAAATTGTTCGTAATTATGTTCGTGCTGTTCGCATCCGTGAACGCCGTCCATCTGAACAAATCGACAAATTTGCCGGTATTCTTGCCGCTTTCGGCGCTGGCGCACGGGATGTGGTACGGATTCACCTGGCTGTACTCAATGAATATTCGCAAAGGGCCATGCCCGATGAAGATCGCAATTTCTCTAATGATGCCCGACTGGTACTGGTGGAACTGATGGGAAAACTTTTAGATATTTACCGCAGCTCAGCAAAAGCACGTTTACCGGAAGGGAATCAAAAGTGAGATACAATTTAAAATTATATACGGCTGGAAATGCAGCCAACAGCCTGCGCGCTGTTAAAAATCTTGATCGATTCGTCACAAAATACATCCCGAATAACTGTGATATTGAAATTATAGATATATTGAAAGACCCCCATATGGCCTTTGACAATAACATTATAGCCGTTCCCGCTCTTGTGAAAACAGCTCCGGGGCCATCCCGAAAGATTATCGGGGACCTGTCTGAAATTGAGAAAGTACTAGAGGGGCTTGGCATCAATCCGAAAAATAAAAAAATCAATGAAGGGATATAAGCAATGAAAACACACAACAAATCACAGGATTTCGATGACATTAAATCACTTGATAAAATAGCCACCGGAATTGAAGGCTTTGAGCACATTTCCATGGGAGGACTCACCGAAGGTCGGACGACATTAATCGTGGGCAGTTCAGGTTCAGGGAAAACAATGTTTGCAGTGGAATTCCTATACAGAGGCATTACAACATTTAACCGCAATGGTGTATTCATAACTTTTGAAGAACGACCCCGCGAAATAGTACGCAATGTAAAAACGCTGGGTTGGGATCTTGGCAAACTTGTGAAACAAAAGAGATTGATATTTTTAGATGCCTCTCCCGAACCGGAACATGTTGAAGAGACCGGATCATATGATCTTTCGGGATTGGTAGTTCAGATAAAACACGCGATCGAAAAGGTTGGTGCCAAACTGCTTGTCATGGATTCCATTGGATCATTGTTCGATCAGTTCACCAATACCGGCTTGATCAGACAGGAGATTTTTCGGATTACCGATATTTTTAAAGATATGGGAATAACCGCCATCATTACCGCCGAGCGTTTACAAGAATACGGGACTATTTCCCGCTATGGCATCGAAGAGTTTGTGTCCGATAATGTCATTATTATCCGTAATGTGCTGGAAGAAGAAAAGTGCCGACGGACGATCCAGGTGCTGAAAGTCCGGGGCAATACTCATTACAAAGGGGAATTTCCATTTACGATAACTGATTCGGGAATTAACATTATACCACTTTCGGCAATGGAACTAAAGCAATCTTCTTCAACGCAAAGAATCAGCTTTGGAAATGCCAAACTGGATGAGATGACGAATGGAGGGCTGTTTCAGGACTCAATTACTCTGGCAAGCGGTCCCACCGGCAGCGGTAAAACATTGCTATGTGCCACTTTTACGGCAGAGGCGTGTAAAAAAGGAGAGAAAATCCTCTTACTGGCTTTTGAGGAATCCCGCGCCCAACTTATTCGAAATGCCACCGGCTGGAATGTGGACTTCCAAAATTGGGAAAAGGCCGGTTTGTTAAAAATCATCTGCCACTATCCGGAAGCCATGGGGCTTGAGGACCATCTGCTGAATATCCGGCGTGCGGTTGCCGAATTTAAACCCAGACGATTGATTATGGACAGCGTCTCCGCCATGGAGCGTGTAGCGAATGTGCGGCTTTTTCGTGAATTTGTAATTGGCCTGACTTCTTTTGTGAAACAAGAAGAAATCTGCAGTCTTTTTACAAGCACAACGCCCAAGTTATCAGGTGGTGATTCGATTACCGAAGCGCATATTTCAACAATTACCGACGCGATTATTCTGATGCGCTATGTGGAAATTAACGGTATCCTGCGTCGGGGAATTGCCGTGATTAAAATGCGTGGATCACAACATGACAAACAGGTCAGGGAATTTACAATCGACGGTAAAGGACTTCATATCGGTGAACCATTTAAGAACGTTCATAACATCATTCTCGGTATAGCGACCCATGGGGGACTTTCCGAAAGTGAACACCTTGATGAGATGTTCGAGCATTAACAAATACAGCCAATAGGTAATAATCGGCTGATTAAAAATAACAGAGACAGAATGAAACAAAATACTAAAATACTGTTAATTGAGGATACTGAAACCGATGCGCGTCTGATCCGGGAATATTTAGGTTCCGGTGAAATCGATCATTATCAAATCGAAAATGCCAAGCGCCTCTCTGAAGGATTAGCATTTTTAAAAGATAATCATTTTGATGTCATTTTATTGGATCTTTCGTTACCGGACAGCGCCGGGATTGATACGGTAAAAAAAGTCACTTCTTTTAGCCCGGCAATCCCAATTATTGTCCTGACCGGGATGAAAGATGAGCAGATTGCAATCCAGTCGGTTCAAGCAGGCGCTCAGGATTACCTGGTGAAGGACCAGTTAAATTCCGAACTGCTGATCCGGTCCATTAACTATGCCATTGAGAGGTATCACCTGCGATCCGAATTAGAACGTGTCAAATATGAAAGACAGCAGGAACAGGAACTGAACAGTTTCAGACAGATGATTCAGTCTTCCACTACCATAACATCCCGGAGTTTTGGGCTGGGACCGCTCAAAGATGGACAGCCGGAAATTTTTAATGAATTCGTAGCGTCCTTTGAAAAGTTCCTGGACCTGGCGATCGAAAAACGTGTTTTTCAGGCGAATAATAATCTTTCAACCGAGCTGCGAATAATGTCAGAAAAATTAGGGTTTATCAGAGCCGGCCCCAGAGATGTGATCGATATTTTTGTTGTTGCCCTTGAAAATAAATCAACGGATGTAAATGTGGAAAAAGCAAAAGCATTTATGGAAGAAGGTCGGATTTTAATGATCCAGCTAATGGGTCATATGATTTCATTTTACCGACAATACTATATTCAATATCAAAATAATTCAAAGTCAAATATAACAGAATAAAGAAGGAGTGAAAAATGAGTAAGTATACACTCAAATTGTATGTCACCGGCCAGACTCCCCGCTCGCAACGGGCGATCGCAAATCTTAAGGAAATCTGCGCCAGGGAAGCAGAGGACGAATACGAATTAATCGTCATCGATGTTCTTGAAAATCCCCAACTCGCGGAAGATGAAAAAATCATCGCCACCCCAACACTCGTCAAGTTACTGCCGCCGCCCCTGCGCCGGATTATCGGCGATCTGTCCGATCAGGAAAAGGTACTGTTGGGGCTGGATTTGTTCCCTATTGAAAAAAAACGCGGATCAAAAGGAGAATGACTATGGAACCGATACAGCAATTAATTACGATGAGTAAACTGGAGACCGGAATTCCCGGTTTTGACTTTATTTCCCAGGGTGGACTTCCGATGGGCCGGACCACTCTGATAGCCGGAACCTCCGGCAGCGCTAAGACCGTTTTAGCGACGCAATTTCTGGCTGAAGGCATCATCCAGTTTGGTGAGCCGGTCGTTTTTGTCACGTTTGAAGAATCACCAAAGGACATCCGGAAAAATATGCTTGGATTTGGCTGGGATATTCAAAAATGGGAAGACGAAGGAAAATGGGTTTTTGTGGATGTCTCACCTGAGCCGGGAATGGAAATGATTGAAAGCGGCTCTTATGACCTGGGCGCCCTGTTAGCCCGGATTGAGCACGCCATCAATAAAGTAAATGCCAAACGACTGTCCATGGATTCGATTGGCGCAATCTTCAGCCAGATAACCGATAGCAGTATTGTCCGCTCTGAACTGTTCCGGATCGTTTTCGCCCTGAAAGAATTGGGTGTAACGGCAATCCTGACGGCAGAAAGGACCCAGGAGTATGGTGATATTGCCCGGTACGGAGTCGAAGAATTTGTCACCGATAATGTTATAGTTGTACGAAATGTACTGGAGCAGGAAAAACGACGCCGGACGATTGAAATTCTGAAATTCCGGGGCACGATGCATCAGAAGGGCGAATATCCTTTTACGATTATTCCCGGTGAAGGGATTATTATCATTCCTTTATCCGCTATCGAACTGAAGCAAAAATCATCCATTCTCCGAATATCTTCCGGGAATGCCGAAATGGATAAGATGTGTGGCGGTGGATTTTTCCGGGATTCGATTATCCTGGTGTCCGGCGCGACGGGTAACGGCAAGACCCTGATGGTGACGGAGTTTATCAACGGCGGCGCGAAGAATGATGAACGCTGTCTGTTATTCGCCTTTGAAGAAAGCCGTGAACAGTTACTCCGTAATGCCAGCGGCTGGGGCGTTGATTATGAAAAATTGGAACAGGAAAACCGATTGAAAATAGTCGCTGTTTATCCGGAAGTGGCCGGGCTCGAAGATCACCTGATCATCATGAAAAAGGAAGTTGATAAATTTAAACCCACCCGGGTGGCGATCGACAGTCTCTCGGCGCTGGAACGGGTATCAAGTATCAGAGGATTCCGGGAATTCGTGATTGGTTTGACGTCCTTTATCAAGCACAAAGAAGTCGTGGGCTTGTTTACGGCCACGACGCCGACCCTGTTGGGCGGAACATCCGTGACAGAGGCGCATATTTCGACCATCACGGATTCGATTATATTATTGCGTTATGTGGAGATGTTCGGTGAAATGCATCGGGGAATCACGGTCCTGAAAATGCGCGGTTCGATGCACGATAAGGATATCCGTGAATACACTATTGACGGCACCGGGATGCATATTGGCAAGCCCTTCCGCAATATCAGTGGTATTCTGGCGGGGAATCCGGTGATCAGTACACCCTCCGAAGTAAACCGGATCAAGGATTTGTTCTAAGTCAGGTACGATGAAAGAATGGGTAATTTCCAAACATCTGTTCATTGGAGGATATTGTGTCTGATAAGACAATATTAACAAAACATAAAATAAACGTTGTACTGATCGAGGACAGCGCCAGTGATGCCCGAATTATTTATGAGTTATTGGAAGATGGCCAGAATATTGATTATGCGATTAGTTGGCATACAACCCTGGCGGCCGGTCTGGATTATCTGAAAACAGGTGACTGTGAAATTGTTCTCACTGACATGCATCTGCCGGATGCTTCCGGTTCAATAATCATCGAAATGATTCATAAAATTCATCCGAATCTTCCGATCATTGCGTTGTCGGGAATCGCTGATCGTGATACTGAACAAGAAACAATCAATTTGGGCGCCCAGGATTTTTTACCGAAAGACGGGTTTCACAGTAAATTATTGATTAGAACCATAAAATATGCCATTGATCGCTGCCGGAAGGAAAGGGAACTCGTAAAATCAAGAGAATCACTGTCCCAGGTTGTTAAAAATAATCGGGATGCCATCATCATTGTTGACAAACAGGGCGTGATTGAACTTTTTAATCCGGCTGCCGAACTGTTATTTGGCAGAACCGCAACCGAGATGATCGGCACCGAGTTCGGTTTTGTCGTTTCCGATGGCATTTCGACCGAAATAGAGATTGTTCATTTGAAGGACAGGATAGCACGAATAGGGGAAATGCGCAGCTCGTCCCTCATCTGGAACGGCCAAGATGCTTTCCTGGTTTCAATCAGGGATATTACCGAACGGGTTGAAGCCATGAATCTGCTGAAGCTATCCAACCAGGAAATGCGTGATACTGTCAAGAATGGCAAGGCGCTGCCGATCTGTGCTTCCTGCAAAAAGATCCGTGATAAGAAAGACGTATGGCACCCGATAGAGGAGTATTTCATGGACCATTATGATATGGTGTTCAGTCATGGCATGTGCCCGGATTGTATGAAGAAATGGTACCCGGATTATGTGGCGGAAAAAGAAGCAAAAGAAGGGAATGGCGGATGACGTGCTATTTACAAAGACCGAAAATCGTAACCGCCGGCACTTCCGCAGGTCACCACCCAATAAATTGGGTGGTTAACCTTTGGAGATGATATGAAGGAAAATTCTGTGGACAATAAGACGCCACAAACGTTAACCACCGGCTTTTCCGTAGGTCACAGAGGACTCCGATGCATCGATCCGAAGGATCTCCTTAGGAGGAGAACTCCTGGTGGAGTAGCCGGTGGAAGGAAACCCATCACCCTAATTTCCGACTTAAGTCGGTATTTAGTGGGATTACCACCAATAAATTGGGCGGACAGGATTTGACATGATGGACTATGGGACAAATCGAAAATATAAATTCAAGCTAGTGTTCCCATTGAACTTTTGAGGAGTGACAAATGATTAATCCAAAGCCGAAACGTGCAAAATCCGAAGCAGACTTCACTGAAACTGAAGCACAGATGGACATTCTGAATGAACTACCCATCGGGATTTGCAGGGCCGATCTCAGGGGTACAATTAAGTGCGTTAATAAGCATTTCGAAGAATTGACCGGCTACACCAGGGATGAAGTTGTCGGTAAGAATGCATTGAAGATGGACCTGTTTCCCGATGATATGCGCCGTTACCTTCTCAAACGAATCGCTGCCCGAATTGCAGGTGCAGTTTCAAAAAAGGTGGACACCCAGCTTAAATGCAAGGATGGCTCGTGGATTTGGGTATCCCTGAAAGACGCGATAGTCCGGAAATCGGGAGTTCCGGTCGGTTTCCAGATTATCGCCAGCGATATCACTGAGCGCAAGCGGGTGGAAGAAGCGTTGCGGGAGAAAGAAGAAATTTTCAACCAGTTTATGGCTGCCAGTCCGGAACTTGTCTATATTAAAGATGAGAAACACAGATTTTATAAATTGAGTAAGAGTTTTGAAGATCTGTTCGGCAAACCAAGCAGCGAATTGATTGGTAAAGACCTGTACGACCTTTTACCACTGGAACTTGCAAAAGTCGTCTATGAAGATGATTTGAAAGTTATCCAGGGAGGAATCAAGGTCAATGCCGAAGAAAAACTTGGTGATGTATATTTTTCATCAATAAAATTTCCAATCCACAGGGGACCAGGAAAACTGGATTATCTTGGCGGTTATTCAATCGACATCACCAAACGCAAGCAGGCGGAAGAGGCACTGAAGGAGAGCGAAAAACTATATCATTCCTTATTTGATAACATGCTGAACGGATTTGCCTATTGTCAGATACACTTTGATGATGAAGACAAACCTTGCGATTTTACCTATTTGGCTGTAAATAGCGCCTTTGAGAGCCAGACAGGATTGAAAAATGTCATTGGTAAAAAGGTTACTGAAGTTATTCCCGGATTTCAGAAAACTGATCAAAAACTATTGGACATTTATGGCAGGGTAGCAAAAAATGGTCAGCCCGAATGTTTTGAGATGTTCGTTGAATCTTTGAAGATGTGGTTCTCGGTTTCGGTGTACAGCCCGAAAACAGGATATTTTGTATCGGTATTCGATGTCATCACCGAGCGAAAACAAGCTGAGGAAGCATTGCGGGAGAGTGAAGCAAAATATCGACTGATGGTGGAAAGCTCCCGGGATGCTATTATCATCAGGCAAAATGATAGGTTTATTTTCGTCAATGATGCTTTTGCAAGTATGCTGGGATATCAAAAAGAAGAAATTCTCCAGAGCGACTTTAAGAAAGTGTACACTGATAAATCAGTCAAAATGCTGGCAAAACTTACTAAACAACGGAGCAATGGAGAGGTAGTGGCGGACAGATATGAGACGGTTTTTCTGAAGAAAGACGGTACCGAAGTCGATGTCGAAGCCAACGTGAGGATGATTGATTATAAAGGGCAAAAAGCCACCTTTGCAGTCATTCGGGACATTACCAAACAGAAGGAAATAATGGCAACTATGCAAGCATCAGCCGGACAGTCGAAAGGCTTAAAGAATCTTATACCAATCTGTGCCGGATGCAATAAAATTCGTGATGATGACCAGAAGTCCCAACCCTGGGTGTCTCCGGTTGTCTACATCAGTGATCGCCTGCCCAATATTAATTTTTCCCACGGTATGTGTCCGGACTGTATGCAGAAATGGTACCCGGATTATGTGGCAGAAAAGGATACGGAAGAAAGGGAATAAATGAACTTTACAATTCACTTCGGGATTTCAGGAGAAAAGTTATGAGTAATCCAAAGCCGAAAAAGGCAACATCCAACACTCGTTTCAATAAACTTTTTGTTGGCAGGGAATTCCGGATAGAAGGAATTGAAGGATAGAGTGAAAGAGTTAGAGGAGAGATTGAGAGTTTGAAATTAGAAATTTAAGATATGACCTTTAATAATCTGTAATTACTTAAACAAATAGCGAGGAACAAGTGAATATTAGAAAAGAGAGATTAATATCTATTATTATTCTAATATGTGTGAATATATTTCTTGTTTATGCTGGCGAGATAGATTCGTTAAAAAACAAATTGGAGAACGTATCCGATCAGGAGAAAATTGAGATTTTAAACGAATTAGCCGGATATTATTGGGAATTACCGCCTGATGAGAGAATTGCGTTTGCGGTACAGGCGATTGAATTATCTGAAAATATTCACGATCCAAAATCAAAAGCCACTGCATTCAATCACATTGGAATTGCCTACAATAATATAGGTGATAGTCAAAAATCTATGGATTATTTCCTAAAGGCTTTAGTGATCATGAAAAAAATTGATGATAACAGCGGAATTGCAAATTCTTATCTTAATCTCGGCCAGGCAAATTTCTATCTCGACAATTTTGATAAAGCGTTAGAATATTTTCAGAAAAATTTAGATCTCAGATATCAAATTGGTAATAAGAAATATATTTCTCGGGCACTGAATACAATCGGGAATGTAATGAGTAAAACAGCGAAATATGATAAAGCATTAGAATACTATTTTAAGGCTTTGGATATTAGCAATGAAATCAATGATAAAAATGGTATTTCCCAGTTGTATAATAACATCGGAAACGTATATCTAGCGTCCGGTGAAATGGAGCATGCTTTAGAATATCGCTTGAAATCACTTCAAATCGTCAGGGACCTTGGTGATAAGTGGGAAATTGCCCTCACTACCTATAACATTGCCGAATATTTTCTATTAAACAAACAACCGAAGAAGGCTTACCCGTATATTCAAGAATCTCAGAAATTGGCAAAATATCTGGACAATAAAGGACTGATTAATGACAATTTAAATAATTTTTCACTATATCACGAATTAAACGGCAATTATCAAAAGGCGCTCAAATATCAGAAAGATTATGCGGAATTAACGAAAAGTCTCTTTAACGAAGAGCTCGGAGAAAAAATCGCTGAAATGCAGGTAAAATATGAAACCGAGAAAACAGAAAAAGAAAATGAAATATATAAGCTGCAGATCGAACAAAGCAAATTACATAAAACACACCTGTATTTTGGACTAATTATCGTTTTGATTTTAGTTATTGTTATTTATTTCAGATCCAAAATAAAACAAAAAGCCAACGAATTATTAAAAATAGAAATTGCAGAACGGAAAAAAATTGAAAACGAACTGGAATTAAGAGTTAAAGACCGAACCAAAGAACTTGATGAGAAAAACATTGAACTCCGGAAAGATATTGTAAAACGTAAAAAAGTGGAAGACGAGCTGAAAAAGCACCGTGAAAACCTTGAAGGATTAGTAAAAGATCGAACCAAAGAATTAGAAGATAAAAACGCTGAATTGGAGAAATTTAACAATCTTTTTATTAACCGGGAATTCCGTATTAAAGAACTTAAAGACGAACTTAAAGAACTCAAGAAAGAATAAATTATAGATACATCATGAAAAATATTTTTAGTATCACAAGTAATCCGAATGAAACAATTCAGGATGTAAGAAAACAGTTATTGTTTTGGATATTAATTATAATCAACATTCTGGGAATTCCGCTAGTAATTATTGGATTCATTGAGGCTTTATTACTTAATCAATTTATAACAGCTTGCTCATATTTAATTTGTTACAGCCCTATACTGCTAGCAGCAATATTACGAAATAAAATATCTTATAAGACATGTGCCGGTATGATTCTATTTTGCATATACTTAGCAGGAGTTTATAATCTAATTATTTATGGTTTTAGTGGAGCCGCAATACCAATATTTTTCACCCTCCTGGTGTTTACCACTGTTTTTTTTGATATTAAAGCCGGTTTAAAAGCAGTTTCACTTTGTTTATTACCAATGGTGATAATTGGTTTTTTGTTTATTCAAAATAAAATATCCCTTGACGTTTCATTATATGAAGTAAATACATACCCAATTTCATGGTTTACAGCCTCGGCAGTATTAGTCTTTTTTGGAATTCTGATTATTATGAGCTACGGATTAGTACAAAAAAAGATGCTTCATAGCATACAATATTCAAAAAAGCAGGCGGAGGAACTAAGGGAATTAAATGTACAATTAAAAGAAGATATTTCAATAAGAAAGGAAACAGAAAATAAACTCAGGAATTTACACGATAAATTTGAATCACTTATCAAGGAACGTACCAGCGAATTAGAAGAAAAAACTGGTAAACTTGAAAAATCGCAGAAATCTCTTACTCTTCTTCTCGAAGATGTAAATGAGTCACGAGTAGAACTCGATATAGCAAATAAAAAACTGAATGCTGCCTATAAAGAGCTCGAAGCTTTTTCCTATTCTGTTTCACACGATTTGCGCGCGCCGCTGCGTCACATTGGTGGATTCACCAAAATTCTCAATGAAAACATCAAGCACGAAATTGATGAAATATCACAAAATTATTTTGATAAAATCATTAACTCTTCCAAACAAATGAACCAACTGATCGACGATCTGCTCATTTTTTCAAGAACGAGTAGAAAAGATGTAATAAAGAACAATTTTAATATGAAAACAGTTGTAGATGGAACATTGCAGAGTTTTGATTCTGATATCAAGGAGAAGAATATCCATATCATTGTTGATGACATGCCCGATGTCAATATCGATGCTTCTTTAATAAGGCAAGTATGGACAAATCTCATCTCAAATGCTATCAAATTTACCAACACTAGTGAGAACCCTGAAATACATATTGGCGTAGATATAGGTACAGATGGCAGCCCCCTATTTTTCATCAAAGATAATGGTGTCGGTTTTGATCAGAAATATGTAGGTAAGATATTTGATGTTTTTCAACGCTTACACAGTATTGATGAATTTCCGGGCACCGGTATAGGATTGGCAAACGTTAAACGTATCATTATGAAACATGACGGAAAGATAAGGGCAGAAGGAAAGATAAATGAAGGCGCTTCTTTCTTTTTCACATTACCAAACGCCTGAAAAAATAAAAATTATATATTTATTAACATCCGAGAGGAGTAAAAAATGAATGATCTGAAAAGAATACTATTAGCTGAAGATGACCAGCAAGATATCGAACTGACACTTGCTGCTTTAGAAGATATTAGTTTAGCGAATAAGATAGATGTGGTAAGAGATGGAGAAGAAGCTCTGGATTTTCTTTTTAGACGTGGTAAATATAAAAATCGTAAAAATGGTAATCCGGCTGTTGTGTTGCTCGACCTGAAGATGCCGAAAGTTGACGGACTGGAAGTTTTGAAGCGGATTAAAGATAGTGATAAACTATGCCATATCCCGGTAGTGATACTAACTTCTTCCAAAATGGAAAGCGACATGATAACAAGCTATGATCTTGGCGTTAATGCTTATGTTGTGAAGCCAATAGAATTTGAAGATTTCGTAAAGGCAGTGAAAGAACTTGGTTCGTTCTGGGCTATACTGAATGAATCTCCACCCGATGAGTAAGGAAAAAAAATGAATAAATTAAAAGTTTTAATGCTGGAAGATAACCAACTCGATGCTGAACTCATCCAAAAGGATTTGATTTCTCAACCATTTGATTTTATTTCGGAGCGGGTAGAAACAGAAAAGGATTTCATAACAGCTATCCACGACTTTGAACCGGATATTATACTCTCTGATTATAGCCTGCCTCAATTCACAGGATTTGAAGCTCTGGAAATTGCCCAGGAACTTGTACCGGGTATTCCGTTCATTATCATAACGGGCTCACTTTCAGAAGAAATGGCTGCTGATTCCATAAAAAAAGGCGCCTGGGATTATGTGCTCAAAGAAAACCTGGTAAGATTAGCTCCCGCAATTGAAAATGCTTTTAAATTGAAAGAGGAAAAAGACAAAAATCAACTGGCAGAGGATGAAATAAAAAGGGCAGCCGCAAAATGGCAAATCACTTTTAATTCCATGAACGATGCTGTTTGTCTTATGGATAATAATAGAATTGTACTTCAATGTAATCAGAGTTTCATGAATTTGCTCGGGAAAACCGAAAATGAGATTTCAGGTAAACATTGTTGGGAAATTGTCCACGGAACCAACGGGCCAATTGATAATTGTCCTTTTGAGAAAATGATAAAAAGCCTTCATAGAGAATCAATAGAATTTCCTATTGATGATAAATGGTTTAATATTATCGTTGATCCAATCCTCGATGCTAATAATAGCTTGATTAATGCTGTACATATTTTTACAGATATCTCCGAGCGCAAGCAAACGGTGGAATCTTTACAGGAGAATGAAAAAAGATTCAGGCAGATATTTCAATTTTCACCCGATTCGATTATTATTCATGATATGGATATGAATATCCTGGATGCTAATAATAAGGCAGTGGAAGAGTTCGGCTATTCAAAAACAGAATTACTAAAAAAGACGATTCTTGAATTACATCCCGAGACCGAACAGAAACATTCTGCCCAGGTGTTGTATACTTTAAAGAAAAAAGAGTCGATATCGGTAGAGACCAAGTTTATCCGGAAAGACGGTTCTGTTTTTATAGCCGAAGCAACTCCCTGCAAATATACACTTGGAAGCAAACCGATAATTCATGTTGTTATTCGAGATATCACCGAGCGCAAGCAGGCCGAAAAAGCGCTATGCAAGAGCCAGGAGCAATTCCGTATTGCGCAGGATATGTCCCCCGATGGATTCACAATACTTCGACCAGTACGTGATGCCCAGGAGCGAGTTGTCGATTTCACCTGGATTTATGAGAATGCCGCGGTTGCGCGGTTAAACGGCACCGATCCAGAAGCGGTGGTGGGCCGACGCCTGCTGGAGTTGTTCCCAGGCCACCACGGTACGCCATTCCTGAGAGCCTATCAACAGGTCGCGGAATCAGGGGAGAGTTGTATCATTGAGTCCGACTATTCCGGCGAAAGCATGACAAATCCGACTTCGTTCCGGATCGTCGTTGTGCCGATGGGCGACGACATCGCCATCCTGGCTCAGGACATCACCAAGCGCAAACAGGCGGAAGAGGCATTACGGGAGAGCGATGAGAAATATCATTCCCTTGTAGAATCAAGTGAAGATCCGGTATACTTATTAGATATAGACCTTAAATATCTTCATGCTAATAGAAGTCTTCTATTAAGGTATGGAAAATCACTGAATGTAGTTGTAGGTAAAAGATATGGAGATTTTCATTCTCCTGAGAGCACAGAGAAGTTTTCAAAAAGAATAGCAGGGGTTATAGAATCTGCTAAGCCTAAAGTATATGAGCACAAAAGCCAACGGGACGATAGATCTTTTCTGCGTACACTAAGCCCGGTAATAAGTTCTGAAACAGGGGAAGTATCCGCTGTAACGGTATTTTCAAAAGATATTACCGAGTTCAAGCAGGCAGAGGAAGCATTGAAAGAAAAGCTATACCAGTTGCAGCGGTTCCAGCGCCTCACTGTCGGGCGTGAAATTGACATGATCGAATTAAAAAAGGAAGTGAACGAACTTCTGAAGAAATCCGGTCAGGAAGAAAAATACAGGATAATCCGGTGATAAATACCAAAAAACAAATTGCCGGACTTCTAACACAATTACACGGCATTGATGTTTCGAAATACGAAGATTCCTTCCTGAACAAATCACTTCAAAAAAGGATTACGGAATCTCACTGCAACTCAGCCGAAGAGTATTGCACCTTACTGGAACAAAGCAATACGGAGGGAAAAACTTTTATCGAATCGCTCCATATTAATTACAGCCAGTTTTTCCGTAATCCGCTTATCTTCGCAGTGCTGGAACGGATCATTTTACCATCGATGGTGATGCAAAAAAAGAAGGCCAGAAGGAAAGAGATCCGGATATGGTCAGCCGCCTGCGCTGAGGGACAAGAGGCATACAGCCTGGCAATGTTATTGGAAGAGTTGAAAGACGGTCAGGATGAGAAAATTAAGTACCGCATCTTCGCCACCGATCGCTGCGACGCCCAGATAAACCGGGCGGCAAAAGGACAATATCCCGCCACTGCCCTGGACAATATAAATTTGAAGCGAGCCGGACAGTGGTTCAGCAAACAAGGTGATATTTATACCCTAAAGCCGCAGTTGAGGGCGAATATCGATTTTTCTGTCTTCGATTTGTTTGACGAACAACTATCCAGCCCGCCTGTAAGCATCTTTGGTGATTTCGATTTGGTGATATGCGCGAATCTTCTCTTTTATTACAAACCCGAATTCCGGGAAATTATAGTCAAAAAAACCACAAACAGCTTAGCAAATAACGCTTATTTAATTACCGGTGAAGTCGAAAGAGAAATTTTAATGAATCATAATTACCATGAAGTATTTCCACAGTCGGCAATATTTCAAAAATAATTTTCAACGAAGACCATAAAAAATATGACCAAGAATAAAATCGCGAAAATAGTCTTTGACCTTGACCAGAAGGTTCATGAAGCGTTTGGACCCGGCCTGTCAAGACCACCGTGTTTTTAGTGGCGATGTTTTTTGCCACGAAAGTCACTAAGGAAAACCGCAATGGACATCAGAAAAAAGGAAGCATTATGAAGATAAAAGATCTTAACATCGGTGTACAACTCAGGTTAGGATTTGCCGCGTTGCTACTGTTTGTTGTCGTACTCAGTATGGTTTCTTACCTGCAAAACAAACAGATCCAGCAGCAAATCGAGATAATGTACAGCCACCCGCTTCAAGTGAAGCCCGCAATCTATGAGTTTAAATCTGATATTCTCGCCATCCAACGCGACCTTGGAGACATTTTTCTGTCCGTTGATGAAATGGAAATTGCACAGGATCTGAACCAGATTGAGATATGGAAAGCCAATGCTTCCAGACAAATTGAGATTCTTGATAAACAGTACCTGGGGCAACGCTCCGATATGGATTCTCTAAAGCATGCCTACATTAAATGGAACTCAATCCATGATGAAACCATTCGCATGTTTCATACTGGCAAAATCGTTGAGGCTGCTAACCGTACAAGAGCCTTTGGTATTTCCGGAAAACAGGCCGAGGTTCTTCTGAAAGCTCTTCAAACGCTAGACACTTATGCTAAAGATAAAAGCGACTCTTTATATGCAAACGCAACAAAATTGAGTGCCACACTGAAAATGCAATTGCTCTTTCTGGTTGTGAGCATTTTATTGCTTTCACTCATCATCAACTATTCCTTAATGCGTAATATCCGAAAACCTTTAACTGAACTCACTGATACGACCCGACGTTTTCAAAAAGGCGATATGGAGGCACGCAGTTCTTATGCGCTGCAGAATGAATTTGGCGTTTTATCTGATTCATTCAATAGCCTGGCGGAGAGTATTCAGATGAACATGGATTTGAATGCCAAAGCCGCAAACCTGGCCGGGATCATGTTAGGAGAAGATGATTCAAAAAAATTCTTCCAGGCTACGCTCAATGCACTTGCCACACATACCGGTTCGCAAATGGCTGCGGTTTACCTGTTAAGCGAAAATAAAAAAAGTCTTGATTATTTTGAATCCATAGGTTTGAACAACGATGCAAAACAATCATTTTCCGCCGATAATTTCGAAGGGGAATTCGGTTCCGCTCTTTCCGCTTGTAAAGTTCAGCATATTAAAAATATACCGGAAGATACACGGTTTATGTTTCAGACGGTAAGCGGCAAGTTCATCCCTCGGGAAATAATTACCATTCCAATCCTTGCCGGTGACGAGGTTATTGGCATGATTTCACTTGCAAGCGTCGGAGTATATAGCAAACAATCCATTCAATTGATTGACAACATCCTAAGTACCCTGAGCGCCCGTGTTGAAGGGATATTGGCTTACCGAAAGATCAAAGAATTTTCTGAAAAGCTGGAACACCAGAACAGCGAATTAGAAGCCCAGAAAACAGAACTGACAGCACAATCGGCTGAGTTGATGGAACAAAACGCCGAACTGGAAATGCAGAAAAAACAGTTGGATGAAGCCAGCCAGTTTAAAACCAATTTCCTGTCGAACATGAGTCACGAACTCCGGACGCCGCTTAATTCGGTCATTGCTCTTTCTGGCGTACTCAGCCGCCGGCTTGCCCAAAAAATTCCAAAAGAAGAATACAGTTACCTGGAGGTGATTGAGCGCAACGGTAAACATCTTTTGGATCTGATCAACGATATTCTCGATATCTCCCGCATCGAAGCCGGCCACGAAGAAATCGAAATCACAGCGTTCAATGCGAATGACTTAATTGCCGAAGTAGTAAATATGATTCTTCCCCAGGCAAGAGAGAAAAACATTGAGCTGCTCCAAATCGCAAGTGATTCTAACATTACTATTAGGAGTGACGCCGACAAATACCGCCACATTTTACAGAATATCATCGGCAATGCCGTGAAGTTCACTGAAAAAGGAAAAGTGGTGATAAATACTCTGCAAAGTGAAAAGAACATTACCATTACAGTAACCGACACCGGAATTGGCATAGCCGAAGCAGAGCTCCACAAAATATTTGATGAATTTCGACAGGCCGACAGCAGTACATCGCGCAAGTTTGGCGGCACCGGACTGGGTTTGGCTATCGCCAAAAAATTTACAAACCTGCTGGGGGGCAATATCACTGTTAAAAGTGTTCCGGGAAAGGGTTCTGAATTTACACTTACCCTACCCTTGATCTATACTGCTGAGAACAGATCGATCGAACCTGAACCAAAAACCGATTTCAAACCTGATCGCCGACAGACACCGCCTAAACCGGTCTCCGGCTCACCCGTTAAAACCATTTTACTGGTTGAAGACAGCGAACCGGCAATCATCCAGCTTAAAGATTTTATGGAGGAAAGCGGGTATCAAATACTGGTTGCGCACGATGGCGGTGAGGCGCTCGGAATCATTGCCAATACCATTCCTGACGCCATGATACTCGATCTGATGATGCCCGGCATTGATGGCTTTGAAGTGCTCAAAACCATCCGTGAAGAAGACCGGACCGCTCATATTCCCGTGTTAATACTCACCGCCAAACAAATCACCAAAGAAGAACTCAAATTTCTAAAACGAAACAATATTCATCAGCTTATTCAGAAAGGCGATGTGAACCGTAAAGAACTGTTGAATGCGGTGACCACCATGGTAACTTCTGAAGCGGTGGAAACAGTCAAGCCTCACCGTGAAACTCAAACTATTGAAGGAAAACCAGTGGTGCTGGCAGTAGAGGATAATCCCGATAATATGCTCACTGTCAAGGCGCTTCTGGCTGATAAATATTCCGTTATAGAAGCAGTAGATGGTAATGAAGCCGTGGAAATGGCTAAGAAACATTTGCCAAACCTGATTCTGATGGATATAGCTCTTCCGGAAAAGGATGGGATCGAGGCTTTCAAGGCAATTAGAAAATTACCCAAATTACAGCATATCCCTGTCATTGCTCTTACAGCAAGCGCCATGACCAACGACCGTGAAACAATTTTGGCGCATGGCTTTGACGCTTATATTCCAAAACCTATAAATGAACATATTTTTTTCAAAACGATCAACGAGGCGCTTTATGGAAAGTAAAAAAATGAAAATACTGGCTATCGATGACGACAAAGATAATCTGACCAGCATAAAAGCACTGATCCAGGAAGCATTTCCCGAAGCTATTACCAGGACAGCGCTAAACGGTAAAAGAGGGCTCGAACTGGCAGCCGCTGAAGATCCTGACGTAATTCTGCTCGATGTCGTCATGCCGGATATGGATGGTTTTGAAGTATGTCGCGTGTTGAAAGCAGATAAGAATCTGAGAGATATACCGGTGGTTTTCATCACTGCGGCAAAAGGAAACAAAGAAGGCCGTATCCTTGCTTTGGAAGTCGGCGCAGAAGCTTTTCTGGGAAAGCCAATCGAGACAAGTGAACTCACCGCCCAGATACGTGCCATGGTAAAAATTAAAAGCGCCAACATCGAGAAACGCACTGAAAAAGAACATCTTACTATCTTGATTGATGAGCAAGTGCGTGAACTTCAGGAAACTCAAACGGCAACTCTAAACCTGTTGGAAGATTTAAAAAATAAAAACGAAGCGCGCAAGAAAAGCGAGGCGGAGTTGCGGGTTAGTGAGGAGCGCTTCCGCAAGGTCTTTGAGGAAGGACCGCTGGGTATGGCGATGGTCGACCTGATCGACGGCCGAATTTTGAGTGTCAACAGGGCTTATTGTGACATGCTGGGATACACCGAAGAAGAGTTGAAGCGGCTTACATTGGTAGATGTCACCCATCCCGATCATCACAACGAGGTTGTGGATTCGATCCAGAAAATCCGGGAAGAACAGATTACGATAAGCCAGATCGAGAAGCGTTACCTGAAGAAAAATGGTGAGGTGATCTGGGCGTCGAGAGCTCTGACGAAAATCACCGACGCAGAAGGCGAGTTGTCCTACTGTCTGGCGATAGTTGAGGATATCACCAAGCGCAAACAGGCGGAAGAGGCGTTGAAGGAGAGCGAAGAGAAATACCGCAAACTGATTGAAACTACTTCTGAAGGATTCTGGTTTCTCAGTCCTGAAAATAAAACCATTGATGTGAATCAGTCACTTTGTGATATGACTGGTTATTCCAGAGATGAAATGATTGGAAAAACGCCATTCGATTTTGTTGATGATGAGAACCTTATAATATTTAAAGAACAAATTTCAAAAATCACCAGCACATTGCACAGAACCTACGAAATTTTGCTAAGAAAGAAGAATGGCATTAATTTTCCAACCTTTTTCAATGCAACCTCTCTATTTGACAAAAAGGGGAAACTTGTCGGGTCTTTTGCATTTATTAAAGACATCACTGAGCGTAAGC
>CAZAKB010000041.1:0-22241 GCA_964485475.1 uncultured bacterium | reverse complement strand
AACTAAGACATTTTTGGGATTGACTGCCAGCAGATCATTTGAATCTCTGGGTCCGTCTAATGATAGAACTTATTTTTATTCAAACATCCTGTTCGAAATTGGACCGGCATTACACTTTCACGTGAATAACACCCCATTTTCTGGTTGTATTTAGCAAAATATTTGAATGTGTAAAGGATTTTTTTGCCTGATCGAGGACTTTTTATTTCAGTTTGATTTCCTGAATTTGTTTGCGGATTTCCTGGCGTTTTTTCTGAAGCTGTGAAAGTTCCATTACGAGGGCAATGGTATCTTCTTGCTTCTTTTCCGCTTCTTTAATCCTTGTCCTCAGTTCACGGATGTTTTTTTCCAATTGGTCTGACATTAGTACCGTCATGCAATCGATGATCAGTTTGGCAACATCGTCCGCTTCCTGATATTCCTGGGAAGACTCGGAATCAACGATCAAGCGGGACAGGTAGATTTTTTCGGCGTCGCTCCACTCCCGGTCAAAAAGTTCAGCCGGCGACAAATCACGGTTTGTTTTTAAGGAATCATAAAGTACTCCGGCAATCACCGACAGCACCGGGTGTTTAAAACCGGCAAGGGGAATATTATTCAATATAAATGTAATCGGGTCATCCAATCCGGTCAACAGCAGTTTCAGCAGCTCAAATTCCGCTTTATCCGTAACGGTCGTAATTTGAAATACCGGTGCCTGAGCTGACTTTTTCTGGTCGTTCCCGGTTCGTTTTCGTCGGTACACATTTCGGATCTGGGCCAGAATACGCTCTTCCTTCAGGCTCAGTTGCTCGGCCAGTTCCTTGACGATGAAATCACGGGTCACCGGGTTGACGACTTCACTGATTTCCTGGATTAGCGTATCCACAAACTGAGATTTTGAAGCCGGGGTATTGAGTTCATTTTTATTGTTTGTTATATAATAATTGATAAACTGTGGGCTTTCAGAGTAAAGGCGTCGGAAGGCTTCAACCCCCTTTTCCTTTAAAAATGAATCAGGATCATCTTTTTCCGGCAGTTGAATGGCCCGGACGTCAAATCCCTCTTTCAGCAGCATAAAACCGGCTCTCTCGGTGGCTTTTTGGCCGGCGCTGTCACCATCATAACACAACACCGTTTTTGTTGTGAAACGTTTGATAACTCGGGCGTGGTGAACATTAAGCGCGGTTCCTGATCCCGCAATAACATTCTTTATTCCTGAAGTATAAAACCGCAGAAAATCCGTATAGCCCTCAACGATAATCGCTTCTTTTTCCTGCTGTATCGCTGTTTTGGAATGCTCCAATCCATAGAGCGTGCCACTCTTAAAATAGATGGGCGTTTCCGGGGAATTCATATATTTGGCCGGTTCTTTCGGATCCATCGTCCGACCACCAAAGGCGACAATTCGACCGGAGACATTGCAAATCGGAAACATGATCCGGTTTCTGAAACGATCCAGAAAACGGTTCTCTTTTTTAATAAACAACCCGGATTTATCAATGATCTTTGGCTTGAATTTCTTCTGGTCAATCTGCCCGTACAAACCATCCCATTCATCGGGTACGAATCCAACCGAAAAGTGTTGCAGGACAGTCTTGTCAAACCCTCTGCCCAACAGATAATTCAGCGCTTTTTTACCTTTATTTGAGTTCAGTTGATTAATGAAGTAGTCTCTGGCAATTTCATGAATCTCGTATAACAGGGCGGTTTCACCCTTTTCAAAATCATCGTTGCCTTTTTCCCATTGAATCTCAATACCGTAGCGTTCAGCCAAGCGCTTCAGGGCATCAACATAGTCGATATTTTCATGCTCCATGACAAAGGTCACCGCGTTACCGCCTTTGCCACAACCGAAGCAATGGAATATTCCCTTCGCCGGATTCACACTGAATGATGGTGTTTTTTCCTCGTGAAACGGACAAAGACCAAAATAATTGCGGCCCCGTTGTTTCAACTGAACGACGTCGGAAACCACATCCAGAACATCCGCCCGGTTTTTGATCTGTTCAACAATATTGGCGGGAATTTTTACCAAGTGCTATCCTGATTCGTCATATTTTCTACAATTCTGCAATCGTTACCCCGGTTCCGCCCTGATCAAATTTCTCGAAGTAGAACTTACGCACGCCGGGGGTCTTTTTCAATACCTCAAGGGTCATCTTCTGTAGCGCCCCTGTACCTTTTCCGTGGATGATCTGAATCTGATTTAAACCGGCCAAAAGTGCTCTATCTAAAAAATATTCAAGCTCATCCTGTGCCTCTTCAAAGCGTTTCCCTCTTAAATCCAGGCGGAACGATGCCATACTTTGAATCGGCGCCGAAACGATCGAATTCTGCAATTCGTTTTCCTGAACATTAGAAACCTGATTGAGCGAATCCAATGAAATCCAAACCGTTTTCCCATTGATCGAAACGGCTGCCCGACGTTTATCGCTCTGAATATCCGTTATTTGTCCGATTCCGGAAATACCCTCGACGCGAACCGAATCACCAACAGAAAAACTATTTTTAGTAATTTCAGGTGGCGGTTTTTTTACACGCTGTCTTTTCCGGGCTGTCTGGCGAACACTTTCCAAAGTCTTTTTCGCCTCGATAATCGTTTCCCTGGTAGCGTCCTTCTCGCGAATATCTTTTACGGCATGTTCAATTTTCGACCGGGATTCATTTACCAGACGGTCCAGTTCAATCGCAATTCTATCATCCATGGATTCATGTTTCTCACGAATCGAGCTTAGTTTCACTTCATATTCGGTGATCAGCTTATCAAGAGTTTTTTTATTGCGTTCAACGGATTGGTTTTCCTTTTCGATCTGGGTTTTCAATGTATCGACTTCGATCAGCAGATGTTCCAGTTTGACCTGATCGCCTCCCATCAAATCCCGGGCACGCTTAATCACCGATTCATCCAGCCCCATCCGCTTTGAAATTTCCAGGGCATAACTGCTCCCCGGCAACCCTAGCTGAAAGCGATAGGTTGGTTGCAACTCCGTCGAGTCAAATTCCATTGCGGCGTTCATGACATTCGGATCCTGATCAGCATAGGCTTTCAGTCCGCTATGGTGAGTTGTCACGGCAGTAAAAGTCTTTCGGCGAACCAACTCTTCCAGTACCGCTCTTCCCAATGCCGACCCTTCCAGCGGGTCGGTACCGGTTCCCAATTCATCGATTAATACCAGCGTATGATCAGTTGCCATTTCGACAATTTTCTTCAGATTGGAGACATGGGATGTAAAAGTTGACAGGTCATCCTCGATGGATTGCTGATCACCGATATCCATTAGGATTCGGTCAAAGTAAGGTATTTTGCTGCCGTCATCAACAGGTACAGGCAAACCGCAACTCACCATCAGGCCCAACAGACCAATCGTTTTCATAGCCACGGTTTTACCGCCGGCATTAGGACCGGTGATAATCACACAGCGAATAGATTCATCAATGGACACATTCAGAGGAATGACTTCCTTGACCAATGACAACAACGGATGGCGGGCATTTTTCAATACCAGCTGCCGCTGATCAAATGTAACTGTCGGAACCCTGCATTTGAAGCGCTGAGAAAATCCGGTACAGGCATTCAGAAAATCCAGTTCCGTAAGGATATCGATATTCCGGATAATATCTTGAAAATTCGGACGTAGGTCTTCGGTTATGCGTTTCAGAATACGTTCAATTTCATCCTGCTCCGCGATTTCAAGATCCATCAAGGCATTGTTTATTTCCACAATAATCAGCGGTTCCACATAGGACGTCGCTCCGGTGGCCGATTGCCCATGAATGATTCCTTTGATTTTACGTTTACTTTCGCTGCGAAGCGGTAAGACAAACCGGCCATCCCGGATGGTTGGATTTTCTTCATGAAGCCAGTTTTCCTGACGTGCCCGATCCATGACCCTGTCAATTTCACGGTGCATTCTGGAAACCGTCTGCTGAATCTGCTTCCGGATTCGCGCCAGTTCCGCACTGGCACTGTCCCGGATATCACCATTGTCATCCACGACCCGACAAATCAACCCGATTTGCTTTTCTAACGGATTCAAGGATTCTACTAATTCTTCAAGTGGTCTCAGACTAACCCGGTTTTTTCTGATAAACTTGTCAAGATCAAGACTCTGCTGTAAAATTCCCAAAATATGAAGCAGGGTTTCCGCAAACAGATAACTGCCTTCAACACGGCAGCGGTACAGATCACCACGAATATCATTGAAATACCGGAGGGGAATCTGCTCACCTTTTTCCCGTAATGTCTCCAACGCTGTAATTCGATTCATCCGCTGAAAAACATCATCAATATCATCAAATGGCCTGATCCCTTGAATCTGTTCTTTTGCGCTCTCCGATAAAGCGCTGTCGGCAATCAATTCCAGAACACGGTTGAAACCCAGTATTTCGTTGATACTATTTACCATTTATTCCCCTGCTTATCAATGAACTCAATTTTGTGACCGAGTGAATCGGGAACAGCCGGAAAGGGCAGCGGTAACGGTGTCTCCATTCGGAATATTCCCCGGATATTTTCTTTCAGGGAATCGGCTCGTTTTTCCAAACCGAAGGTTTTCAGCAGCACCCGTTCGCATTTATCGAGATAAATATAACTGGGTGATGACGCTTCCAGTTTTTTTACAAACAATGTTTCAGAAAAAATACTGAAACACCAGGCAACAATTGACATGATCAGGATGCCTTTTAATGCTCCGAAAGCCAGACCACTCAAGCGATCCAGCCAAACCAGTTTCAAAGTACTGACAATCCGTTTCAAAATCGACGACAGTAGTTGAATCGATAAATACACAATCAGAAAAACAATGATGAAACCAATTACGGTCTGAACACCTTCGGAAATATTAAACATATCCTGAATGAGTGCGACGCCCAAGCCATAAAACCGGACCGCAAATGTCGAAGCGACAATCATCCCGATCAATTTCAGCGCTTCTTCAATCAAACCATGACGCAGTCCAAGAAATCCCAGAATCCCAATCATGATGATGACAATCAAATCAAATAGTGTATACATTTAAAACCACATTATGATAATTTTGTTCTGACTATCACTTGAACCTGAGCACCGTCCGTTCGGCCCTTTACCTGTTGCATGATTTTGGGCATCACCTTACCAATGTCTTTCAGGGATGTTGCACCAGTTTCGGCAATTACGTCAATGATGACCTGTTCCAGCTCATCCATGCCCATTGCTTCCGGAAGATACTCCGATATAATCGCCAATTCCGCCTCTTCCTGTTTTACCAGGTCATCACGGCCACCATCTGTATAGGCTTTTATGGCTTCGCGGCGCTGTTTGGCAGCATTGGTCAAAACGCCGATGATATCTTTATCATCCAATTCCTTTTTCTGATCGATCTCCAGTTTGCGAACCATACCACGTACCAAACGGACAACATTCAATCGCAGTTCGTCCTTTGCTTTCATTGCCGTAACCATGTCTTTCTGAAGTTGTTCTTTCAGATTCATTTATTCCTCCTAAACACTTTAATGTAATACCACAGCCATCATCATCCGGCCGCTTTGCACACCATCACGACGATAACTGAAAAACAATTCGCTCTGGCTGCACGTACACATCTCGCTATCGTCAATATGATTCGATAAAATGCCCAATGCCAAAAGTTGGGATTTGATCACCTTCACCAGATCCAGATAAAGCCGGTCTTCTCTCTCAATAATTGAGTCCATCGGAAATTGATCTGCCACATCCTGCTGAACTTCATAACAGCAGGAGCGAATTGACGGACCAATAGCACAATAAATATCCTCCGGTTTTGAGCCGTAATCTGAACGCATCAGATTGATAGTCTCCTGTACAATACCCTGCCTGACACTGCGCCTCCCGGCATGAACAGTTGCGATTATATGACGAACCGGATTATGCATCAGAACCGGAACACAATCTGCCGTTTTTATTGCCAGTACAATGCTATTTTTATTCGTAATTAATCCATCGGTCGATTCGAAGAGGCCGGGTTTTTCAACTTTTTGAATCCTGTTGCCGTGGACCTGCACCCCGCAGGCCAGCTGTTGCTGACTCCCATTGATTGATTTCAAAAACAGGTCCCTGTTCCCGACAACATTTTCATCAGTATCTCCGACATTCAGTCCCAGATTCAGACTATTGTACGGTTCAGGACTGATTCCACTGAGCCGCGTGCTGAACGCATGATCGATATGGTTAAAAGAATCTATCAGAGAAGATCGATAAAGAGTCAGATTATTGACATGAAGAGCATTAAACATGCTTAATATCGCGGTGTATACGTCGTCAAATCACCATTTTCAATTGCAGCTACCGGTTTTGCGGTTTCCCCTTCCATTTTCATGATGAAGGCACAGGAATTAACCCTGGGCCGATTCCCCCGAAAGGAGATATCCCGGCAGATTCCGCGATAAGTTGGCATTTGGGCCAATTTTTTCCGAATGGTTTCCCGGGAAATATCACTCTCATCAAACACAGAAAGCAACGCACGCATGGTATCATAGCCATACAGATCAAAACGTCCCGGAGCTGACCCGATCAAGCGACTGTAATTACGTTCAAAATTTTTATAAAACCGGGATTCTTTATCAATGTAATAATCAGAAATGAAGGTCAACTGACGTGCTACCACCGGATGTTTTTTCAACATTTCCGGGTCATTCCAGTTCGCGCTGCCGAAAATTTTAGCGTTTAAATTGTAATACTCCAGCTGGGGTATCAGCATTTTTAAATCGCTGGCATAGGCCGGTACAAGAAGGCCGTCAATGGATGTGATACGATACTCCAGCGAGTCCTCCTTTGGAATTAAAAACTCCGTCGAATCCATTATCCCAGTCAGTATCAGTGCCTGTTTCAAATCTGCAATATAAACAGAATCGGTTCTGAAAATACGATACTGATCCCCATATATATCCACATAAATACTGTCCGTCAGCCAGAGGCTGTCAGATACGGTATATCCAAGCAGTTTCTGCTTACCGGCTTCTATTTTTTCTTCCAGAATTTTATGACTGATTCCAAGGCCGGCTACACGAATACCGGAAAACTGATATTTCAATTCTTCCGGGATGCCGTGATACCACTGCTGAGAAACGACATGGCCGCCCCGCTCATCCACCGTCCGGCAGAAAGCATCGGTCAGCTCTTTTCCAAATTCATCGGCCGGAGAGATCGACGCAACAGTCATTACATTAGAGATACTGTTGGAGTATTCACCCAGAAAGCGTCCCAGATTTTCAAAGTCCACATTAGCCTGGAAAATATAGGGTCCCAGGGAGCTGATTTCACTGCTTGTCGCTGTCGGAGAAATTTGCGGGACTTTGCGCTGATTGGCAACGGCTGCAACAGCGATGGTGTTTTCGCTGGTCACCGGTCCGAAAATCGCTCTGACCTTAGGATTATTGCACAGGTACTCAACCTTTTTAATGCTTTCAACTACCTCTCCCCGGTTATCCATGGCAATAACCGTAATATCTTTGTCGCTGTTGGCACGGAACTGATGAATAGCATAGCGTACGCCTTTCAAGATATTGTTTCCAATCGGAGCCATTGTCCCGCTGAGTGGAAGAATAACCCCGATATAGACCTTTTCCTGTGTGCGGTTTTTCAAACGTTCACTGGTCCGGACAAATTCATTATTAAAATACGGTCCTTTAATCATCCCTTTGATTGCACGCAATTCCTTTTCCGCTTTACGCGTATCTCCATCGAGATGGTACTTTTCAGCCAGTTTCAATGTCAGAAATATCTTATGGAAATCTTCATGGTCATTTTCGATAATTGTCAAAAGCTCTTCTGTACTGATAAACAGATCAATAACAGTCTCCAGCGTCTGTTTACTCAAAAAGCGAAAGCGTTCCTGATTGGTACTCTGCATTACGTTCAAGTAATGGAAAATCGATTCACTGTACAATCCCTTAATCAGGTAGGCTTCTGCTAACGTATACTCGGCATCATCCAGGTATCGGGAAGTCTTGTGGATCAGAACAAACTCACGCCCCATCTGAATTGCCAGATCAAGGTCACCAAGACGCAAATAGGTCTTTATCAGGAGTAAACCCGAGGCACTTAAAAGGTGGTTTTCCGATTCAGGGATGGCATTAAATTTCTCGAAAATATTCAACGCATCCCAGTAACGCTCCTGGTTGTAGTAACGAACACCCTCCTGAAAAATCAGTTTAAGCGAATCCACCGGTTCAATTCTGGTGCTATCGGGTGTCATGTCCACAAATTGTGAAACGGCAATATTCATCAGGATGAATAGAACAAGAATGGTTTTTAAAAATTTCATATTTGTCTTCGCGAATTGATTATTAACGTTTATTCCCACTCAATTGTGCCGGGCGGTTTCGACGTAATATCATAGACAACCCGGTTGATTCCCCGAACCTCATTGACGATCCGACTGGCAACTTTACTTAAAACGGCATTCGGAATTGGCGACCAATCGGCAGTCATACCGTCGCTGCTGTTAACCGACCGCAACGCGACAACGTTTTCATATGTTCGCTGGTCTCCCATAACGCCTACAGTTTTTACGGGAATCAGCACGGCAAATGCCTGCCAGACCCGATCGTATTCACCAGAATTCTTTAATTCTTTAATAAATATATCATCAGCTTTACGCAGAATTGATAAACGATTGGCCGTAATTTCACCAATAATTCTCACTCCCAGACCTGGCCCCGGAAAGGGATGCCGGTTCAGGATTTCGGATGACATGCCCAGTTCACGGCCAATCTTGCGAACTTCATCCTTGAAAAGGCTGTTAAACGGTTCAATCAGGTCCAGTTTCATACGTTTCGGCAGGCCGCCGACATTATGATGACTTTTAATAACCTGTGATGGTCCGTTGACAGAGCGGCTTTCGATAACGTCAGGATAAAGTGTTCCCTGAGCCAGGAAAGACAGGTTTTTGTGCTTCTTCGAGATATCTTCAAATGCCTTGATAAACTGATGGCCGATGATTTTTCGTTTACGTTCGGGACTTTTAATTCCTTTTAATGCTTTTAAAAATTGCGCTGAATAATTGTACATCCGAATGGGAAGTCCCATTGCTCTTAATTTGCGAACCACTTCAAACTGTTCCGCTTTGCGCAAAAGTCCGTTGTTAATAAATACCGGTACACACTGATTTCCAATCGCACGGTACATCAGAATTCCCATAACAGACGAATCCACACCGCCACTGAGTGCCATCAGAACTTTGCCATTTCCGACCTTTTCACGAATTTGAGCAGAGTTTTGTTCAATAAAATGCTCAGCCGTCCAATCCTGCTGCAATCCGGCAATGCCAAAGAGGAAATTTTCCAGGATTTTTTGCCCTTCTACGGTATGAACAACCTCGGGGTGAAATTGTAATCCCAGTAATGGTTTTTCATGATGTTCAATGGCCGCCGGAGCTCCGTTTTCAGAAACCGCCACAATGTCGAAACCTTCCGGCAGACTGTCGACATGGTCACCATGACTCATCCAGACTATTGTACTGTCTTCGACATTCTGAAAGAGAACAGATTTTTTACGGAACTGGATGGTACTTCGACCATATTCCCGGCGATTATCGGAATGCACTTTGGCACCGAAATGCCGGGACATTAACTGCAATCCATAGCAGATTCCCAGAACCGGCAAATCCAATTCAAATAGTTTGGGATCGATGTCCGGGGCTTTATCTTCATATACGCTGGATGGTCCACCTGATAAAATCAAAGCCGATATATTGTTCGTAATAACATCTTCAGGTCTGATATCGGGTAAAACAATTTCCGAATACACAGACATCTCTCTCACCCGTCGGGCAATCAGCTGCGTATATTGCGAGCCGAAATCAATAATCCAGACCTTGCTTGTTTTGCTCATTTCCCCAAAATCTCCGGCAACCAGTCAGTTAACGTATCTATAAATTTATAATTTGTCAGATCATATTTTACCGGAGTGATAGAAATATATCCATGCTTAATTGCTTCGTCATCGACATCGTCTTCAGCGACGATCTCTTCCTTTCGACCATCCATCCAGTAATAAACCCGATTACGGGGATCAACCCGTTTATCAAAAGTCTCCGCAAAATTTGCCATTCCCTGCCGGGTAATTCGGACCCCGGCAATTTCATTTTCAGGAAGATTCGGCACATTGATATTCAGAAGTGTCCGATCGGAAAGCCCCTTGGAAAGCACAATCGACATCATCTTTGCTGCAAAACGGGCCGCCGGTTCAAAAATCGGTTCAGTATACGTTGTGAGTGAAACGGCAATCGATGGAATGCCCAGGATCGTTCCTTCCGTCGCCGCAGATACCGTACCGGAGTAGATCACATTGATGCCGGCATTGGACCCAAGATTGATTCCGCTGATAACCATATCCGGCCGACGATCCAGCAATGCTCCAACAGCAATTTTCACGCAATCCGATGGTGTTCCGGAAACAGCGTAACCTTCCCATTGACCGGATTTATTAAAGCAGCTAACCCGAATGGGATCGGAAAGCGTAATCGCATGCCCAACGGCACTCTTTTCACTGTCCGGCGCTACCACAACCACATCGGCATATTTTTTTAATTCCTGAACCAAAGCGTGGATTCCAGGCGCGGCAATCCCATCGTCATTGGTTACCAGTACATAGGGTCTAGTTTTTATCATTAAAGAAATCCAATAATTTGATGATGGTTTTTTTAATTTCAGAACGCCCAACGATCATATCCACAAATCCTTTTTCCAATAGAAATTCAGCCCGCTGAAAGCCTTCCGGTAAATCTTTTCCAATGGTCTGTTTGATGACCCGCTCACCGGCAAATCCAATCAAAGCGCCCGGTTCGGCAATGATGATATCACCCAGCATTGCAAAACTGGCGGTTGTTCCTCCGGTTGTGGGATCCGTAAGAATGGATATAAAAAGGCCACCCTCTTCGTGGAATTGCGCCAGTTTGGCGCTGGTTTTCGCCATTTGCATCAGGGACAGGACACCCTCCTGCATACGAGCACCACCGGAACTGGAAACAATGAGTAAAGGCAGTTTTTTTTCTCTGGCCCGGTTAATTGCACGGGAGATTTTTTCACCGACGACAGATCCCATACTACCGCCCACAAAATTAAAGTCCATCACGCAGAGCACGATCCGGTGCCTGCCAATATCACCTTCGACGGTAACGACAGCATCGTAAAGCCCAGTCTTTGTATGAGCATCTTTTAAGCGATCGATGTACCGTTTTGAATCCTTAAATTTCAGAGGATCATTAGATTTCATTTTCTGATTAAACTCTTCGTATTCGCCATCAATTAAAATTGTAAAATAATTGTTGCTGGAAATTCGGAAATGGTATTGACATTGGGTACAAATCCAGAAATTCCGCTCTAACTCCCGTTTATACAGGTATTCCGAGCACTTTGGGCATTTAATCCAAAGCCCGTCGGGAATTACCTTTTTCTCCGTGCTCAGCAAACCTGTTTTTGTTCTGCGAAACCAGTCAACCATAGTGACCTCACTCAAATATTTTTGTCAGTATCAGGGCATCATACCTGTCTTCATAGTACTTTGCCCGTCTTCCGACACTTTTAAATCCTGTCTTGGTATACAATTGCCGGGCTGCCTCGTTTATTTCGCTGACTTCCAGTGAAATAGTCATAGCCCCCTTTTTCCGGCAAAAATCAAAAATCCAGTTTAATAACTGCTCCCCAAAACCCATTTTCCGGTAATCAGGGTGAATGGCGATATTGGCAATATGGGCTTCATCTTCAAATATCCAGAATATAACATAACCTGCTAATTTATCCTGAATTTTTAAAATATAAAAAAAACTCACCGGATTATATAGTTCATGCTTAAAAAAATCACGTGTCCATGGTGAATTAAACGAGGAATTCTCTATCTCAGAAACCTCATGAAGATCCCGTTCATTGGCAGGATTTATCCGGATTCTGTTTTCGGCTTCCACTTCTTGACCTCGAATTCACTTAAATACAGGGGTTCCAGATCAGATACACTTTGAGCTTGTAGAACCTGATAATGTTGGTATGCCAGCCATGCGACATGGTCCCCCTCGGGATAGACTGTCTCGATCGGACCAAAGTCAGCATCGTTTATTTCCGATGGACTAATATATGAGTACTTTTTATGATACCGTTGACGAATATCCGAAAAAGAATCGTAACCAATGTCTATTGAATCAATACTGAGGGGATGTTTTTTTTGACAAAACACATGATATGCCAGATCCCGGTGAGATTTTATCATCAGAACCATATCCGAATCGATTGTTTGACGGGCAACACTTTCCAGAACCGCCATTGTCGGAACCGGCAAAACCGGCAGTTTACGGGCAAACGCTATTCCTTTGGCTGTGCTCAATCCGATTCGTAAGCCTGTATAAGAACCCGGACCAATGCTAACTGCCACTGCGTTTATTTCGCACATCGGGATTGATTTTGTTAATAATTCATCGATTAGAGATATTAGTTGTTCCGATGCCATGGAACGACCGATTTGCGCGTTCCTGCCCACAATCCTGCCATCGCTAACGATGCCAACACTGCAGTTATTGGTAGACGTATCAATTCCTAATATATTCATCGTTTTATTGGATTTTAAATAGTTTGACAATATTATTTTCGATCATTTCCGAAGCTTTGATACGAATCTTCCGAGTATTTTCAGTGTTTAAATTGTGATCAAGCCAGATTCGAATTGCCGTATCTGGAATCAGTTCTGCGATGGTGTCGGCCCACTCTACCAGCGTAATACCCTCTCCAAAAAAATAATCATTAATTCCCAATTCCAGCCACTCTTCCAGACGATTTTCCCGATAACAATCCATGTGGTAAACCGGAATTTCCCCCACATACTCATTAACCAATGTATAGGTTGGACTTTCGACTTGCTGCTGAATCTTCAAACCCCGGCATATACCTCTGATCATTGTTGTTTTCCCGGCTGCCAGATCACCGACAAGCACCAGCACATCTCCCCGATTCAATTGAGAAGCAATGATTTCACCCAGACGTTCCGTCTCGGCGGCTGAAGAACTGGTTAAATCTATCATCGATCTATTTTGGCGTTAACGTCGCAATCGGTAATATTGTCTCTTCCATTGACATTCCTCCGTGCTGAAACGTATCACGGTAATGGGACTGAAATTTATGATAATTCGTCGGATATACGAAATAAAAGTTCTCTTTCGCGATCAGATAATTCGTATTGATTCCAAGGTTCGGTAATTTATATTCATCCGGATCTTTAATCACCAGTGCATATTTCTGATGACAGTTCAGATTTTTGCCATATTTAAAGCGAATATTCGTAGAAGTTTCTTTATCACCAACTACCTTCACATCGTTGTGAACCCGGATACTTCCATGGTCACTGGTGATTACAATTGTAAAATTGTATTCGGCGAACTTTTTCAAAACCGAATAAATCCAGGAATGCTGAAACCAGGTTCGGACAATTGAACGATAACTGGCTTCATTGGGAACGATCTCCTTTAATATTTCCGAATCGGATCGCCGATGAGCCAATACATCGACAAAATTGATCACCAGAGAGATAAATGGATTTTCCAGATAAGTAGATAATTTTCGGTCCATTGCCCAGCCCGCTTCGGAATCCAGCACTTTGATATATTTTCCTGAGCGTTTCAGTTCAGGAATCTCCTGGCTGACCAGATTTTGAATCATCTGCGCTTCATGGTGGTTCATTGAACTCTCATCATCCTCGTCCCTATCCCAAATATCCGGGTACGCCCGGTTGATTTCCGAAGGAAACATGCCGCTGAAAATCGAGTTTCGCGAATAGGGTGTGGCAGAAGGTAAAAGGGAAAAATGGTAATCCGTTGTAACATTATAGAAGTCATAGAGTAAGGGTTCGAAGGTTAGCCATTGATCCAATCGCATACAATCAATCACAATAAACAGGACTTTCTCGCCTGCACGAAGTTTTGGGAAGACATATTTTCGGACAACATCGGTGGATAATGTCGGTCTGAAATGAGGATCATCGTTTACCCAGTCCGCATAGTGTTTTTCAAGAAATTTACCATACTCAATATTGCAGTCCCGCACCTGATCTTCCAGAGTTTCTTTTAAGCCCAGATCGGGATGGTCATCAAATTCAATATCCCAGCGTGCCAGTTTTTTATAAATATCGATCCATTCATCACTGCTCAGTTCCTCGTACAAACGGCGAGATATAGAATGGAATTCCTCCATATAATTGCGGGAAACATGCTCTGATGAAATCCGGTTTTGTTCAATGACCTTTTTACAGGCCATTAACACTTGGCTGGGATTCACGGGCTTAGTCAGATAGTCGGTGATTTTTCGCCCAATAGCTTTTTCCATCAGGCTTTCTTCTTCATTTTTTGTAATCATGATCACCGGCAATCCCGGTCTGATATCTTTGATCTCAGATAACGTCGTTAAGCCGTCTTTGCCCGCCATCATTTCATCGAGAAGTACAAGGTCAAAATTTGATTCACTCACCAGGTTTACCGCGTCATTGCCATTTGAGACTGGTTCAACATCGAAGCCACGACTTTTCAGAAATAATATATGGGCTTTTAGCAGTTCAATTTCATCATCGACCCACAAGATTCTTCCTTTTTTGTTTACCATTTCATGCTTCCTGGTTTATGGTTTAACGATCTTGTATAATATACGTGAATAGGAATTGCAACCAATACAATTTTAAGGACTCAATCTTCAACATATTATAAAAAGGCAGACA
Source organism: uncultured bacterium (assembly GCA_964485475.1). Classification (GTDB taxonomy): domain Bacteria; phylum Fidelibacterota; class UBA2242; order UBA2242; family UBA2242; genus B118-G9. The sequence goes on along the minus strand of CAZAKB010000041.1, from coordinate 7,555 downwards.
TGTTTCTTACGACAGTCTGCCCGATATAGTTCCCCGAATTGGTTGGTATTACTTGGTAGTCATTACGAATTCACCCTGCCAGTTATCCCCGGGCGGATTTACCTTATAGATTTCACATCTCCCAATGAAAACCTTTGAAGGTGGATCATCACCGGTTACTGCAATCGCCTGATTGAACATCTCAATGGCTTCATCCCATTGACGATTCCAGTACAACTCAATACCCTTCATAAAATGAGATCTGATTAACGCTTGTTCGTTGGTCAATTCACCATTTTTAGACATCAACTCGTAAACGGTAATTGGAATCAATTTACCTTTAACGACCAATTTATCCAGTATTCTAACCTCAATTTTATCACTCGCCTGTCTCCGTGTCTCTTCACCAACCATTATATAAGAGCCGTACTGTTTATTGGCGCCCTCAAAGCGGCTGGCCTGGTTCACTGCGTCACCCATTACTGTATACTGAAAGCGCTGGGCGCTGCCCATGTTGCCCGCACTGACAACACCGGAGTTTACTCCCATACGGACATAGATATCAACACCATGATCCTTTTTGATTTCCTTGCGAAGTTCGACGAGTTTAGCCTGCTGATCCAGTGCCGCCCAGCATGCTTTCCAGGCGTGCTCCGGATCTTCCATTGGCACACCGAAATCACACATGATCGCATCGCCCTCGTATTTATCCACATAACCGTCGTAACTCATGCAGATATCCGTCATTGGGGACAGGTATTTATTTAACACCACCGATAATTCTTCCGCGGACAAGCTCTCGGATATTGTGGTAAATCCGGCGACATCAGAAAAGAACATCGTGGCGTCTCGTTTTTCACCGGATAAGGCGAAAGCGTCAGGATGATCTTCAAGATATTTTAAAACCTTCGGACTCATATAGGTCTGGAACATACCCCGGATTTTCTTTTTCTCTTTTTGTTCGGAGAGGAACTGATATACAACATTACTGATATAACTCAGCAGTATAACCGATACTGCCGGAATCATCTGAACCCAGGTACTTTTCTCGATAAACAACCAGATGGAACCGAAAATGTACCCGGCAATTAAAACCAGGGAAAATACACCGCCAAAGACCGGCTTGACAATACTAACCACCAACGCGGTTAATATTCCAATAATAAAAACAATGGCAATATTTTGGTAAAATGGAACCGCCTGGATAAAATTTCCATCCAGCATCGTTTGAATTGCATGAGCGTGTGTTTCCACTCCCGGCATCAGCATCCGGACGCCGCTATAATTATAATACGGAGTGTACTTGTTGTCATGCAATTCATCAATCGACACACCGATCAATGCAATTTTATCTCTGAACGGATTTGCAATGTCAAGGATTTTTTCTACCGCAGCTGTGTCTTCCATTGCCAACGCCATAAAGGCTTCTTCCTGCAGTACTGAATCGGGTAGTAAGGCAATTCGAAGTTCGAAGGGATAGACGGAATTCGCTTTAAACAATTCCATATAATCCGTATCTTCCTCATCCTTCAGATCAAAATCAGCGTCATCAAGAACTGCCGATAGCGAAAAAGTCGGAAATGTTCTTGCCGGGCCATAATAATTTATTAAAATTGTCTGTTCATATCCCTGACTGCCTCGGTGAGCCTGCAATTTTACCGATTCATCCCCGTCACTTTTAGGAAATACAAAATGGCCGTCATCGCTGAATTTAAATTCCGGCGAAGTGGTAAAACCGTTTTCAGCAAAAAATACTTCTGATCCTAATGAGTATATATATTTACTCTGATACGATTCAAAAATAGAGTAACGGCGCATGAAGCCATCCGGGTCCTGCAATTCTCCGACGACTCCCCATTCGCTCCCGGTTTCCATTAAAATTGGTAACGGTTCATTGGGATAAGCATAGATTTCACCGCCCGCCTGAACCCGATCGATTTTACCGGCTAAAATAATATTTCCATTCCGTTGGACCGCATCGGCCAAAATTGAATCACCCAGCAGATTTTTAATATCCGGCTCTGTAAATTGAATATCAAACATAATCCGGCGGACACCGACTTCGTTTAAATTATCAATAATTGTCGCATAATACTCGCGAGGATAAGGATAGCGATCACGGCAAGCTGTGAACGTTTGCTGATCAATGGCAACAATTACCAAATCCGAGTGAGAAACATCCAGCGGGCCGCGCCAGCGAAACCGGAAATCCAGAGACTTCAATTCCAAGTCCCTGAAAAAGCCAAAAATCAGGAGTATTGACACTATTACAGAAAAAAGCAGCGCAATGAGAGTCCCCCAGGCTGCTTTTCTAAATATATCCTTCTTCATCCGATATAAAATCCGCTATTAGAAAAGGAATGTATAATTTACCATGAAACTGACATCGTTGAAGGCTTCGTTTGTCATACGATCATTGATAAGAACATACCGTAGCCTCCATCGAAATTGATGGGCTTCACCCAATCGGTACATACCCCCGGTAAACATGTCATTTTTCATGAAATCCACTAAGCCTGAGCCTTTAGTCAGCGTATACCCGGCTTCCGTGACCAGTTTGCCCTCAAAGAATTCATAGCTTCCGCGCAATACAGTAGTAAACATCTGATAGGGGTCAGCCTGAGACGCACTCTCTGAGGTATTGGAAGATATTCTAAAATTCGTCTTTAGGGGAAATGCAAAAGCCGAATTGATCCCAAAGGAAAATGACGATGCGCTTGTTTTGTTAAATTGATATCCGTAAAGCCGGTCGGTAATCCGGTCATTTCGTTCTGAGTTTGCAAAAGTAATATTCAGAGTGTTTTTTATATCGCCGATCTTAACGTTATGCGAAATCCGGAAATCCTGTCGTGTGGTGACGTTGGATTCTCGGAGGTCTTTTGTGACAACCGTGTCGATTGCTCCTAATCCAGTAAATGTTGTATCATATGTAATATCCATAAAATCCAGGTCATTCTGGCGTCCATAGCTCTGGGTATTAAAATTGATATTTGGTAATCCTTCCCCTGGATATAGTGCCACACTTGCCGTAAAGGAACTCGTTGTCATCGTGGAATTTTTATTTTCTAGCAGATTATCACGCTTCTGATCATAGGCCAGCGTAACAAATAGCTTGTTACTGAACAGCCGGACTTTATCGGATACATTGAAACCCTGAACATCGTTCCGCATATAGGGATTTCCCAATGAAGTGAACTCGGGGCCAACCCGCTGATAGCGGACAACAAAGAAGTTGTTAAAATAATTCAATTTTAACACCGTTTTGAATGCTGTGGAAGGCATATTCAGAAACTCTTTCATACCAATTTGATTATTCGAATCTGGCACTATAGGCATTAGAGGACTGATATTTTCATTTATAATAAAAATATTCGTGAAATCTCCGGGATCTGGAAATCCCGAAAGAGGAATATTTATATCGCCCAGAGATATTGTATCATTTTGCAGACTATCACCTGGTAAAAACGTATCCATTTCTTCAAGCGTCAGAGCACCGCCGGTGATATCACGATTCAGGTATGAGAAGGCTGCATCGGTCTTCCATACAAACCGCTTCTGGTCAAAAGCGAACATTAAATCCGTACCGATAACAATATTATCCTTGGGCTTATTAACACCTCCCATGACAATTGAACTCTCAGAGGTTTCGGTAATACCACCAAACTCCTTTTTTACAGATAAAGTATCGTCACGAGATTTTAATAAGGAAAAACCCAATTGGAAATGTTTCCCGGAACCGAAATAAGGCCTGACGGCAAGCAGGTTACGATCATAAGTATACCCGGTGCGGTTATATTGGACAACACCACCTTCCAGTGTATCGGTAATTCCGATTGCCCCCTCGACTGCCCGATCGGTTTGTCCATATACGATGTGAGTATTAAAATATTTAAGCTTCAGATTGGCTTCTACTCCCCGAACACGTTTTCCCTGTAATAATAACTCGGAAAATTGGGGATTAACATCTCCCACAGAAAGATTGAAAACCGAGGTTGCCAATCCCATGGATAGACGATTCCGGGGTTGCTTTGTCGGATCTTCCTGAGAAGAAATAAATGCTTTAGCTTTAAAACTCAACCAGTCATAGGACCCCGATGCGTTGGCGCGGATAGAATTAATATTTTGACGAACACCCCGTACTTGTTCTGAATTCGCTTCCGCCGATACACGACCGGTGTATTTAAATACACGCTTGGCCTCTTCTACGGTTTTCACAACCGTAAAATTAATTATTTCCGTTGCGTATGGATCACCAAACTGATTGGACATGTTTAATTTGGCAGTATGAATCCCAGGCTTAATATTTTTCGGACGGTACATGATTACATCTTCAGTAATCTCTGCAAGTCTTATTACAGAGACGCCGTCAAGAGTCAGTCTAATTGAATTTACATCTATGTCAACCATATTAAACAATGAAAATGCCAGCACTACCTCTTCAGCAGCGATAACTTCGCCTTCCTCTGGACTCAAAATAATAATGTCGCTGCGAATTCCCCCCTGAATGTCAAGAGAACTGGACGGAAGCGCTTTTTCCGTAATCTCGGCTGCCTTTCTGACAGTAAGTAACATCGGTATATTGTAAGGATCAACTTCCGGAAATGCGACCATTTTCCCATCGGCCATTTCCGCAATGATTAAATATTCAACGCCTTCAGACGTAACGTAATCAGCAGGAATACTCCCGGAATAAACGCCCATATATTCATTCATATCTTCTTCAACAAATGAATCCTGACCGCCCACCCGGAAAAAGAGTCTGACACGTTCTGTTTCCACCACACTACCTTCAATCAGGGCCTCAATTGTAATTGGTGAGTTTGCCCGAATGTTACGCGGTGGTGAATGCAGTACTTTTGCCTGCCCAATAAGTATGCCCGTGAATACTAATATTAATAATGAAAATTTCGCCCCAATCCTACCCATTTACATCCTCAACAATTATTTTTCAGAAAGTGTTTTTTAATATTCTATTTTAATTTCTTTCGTATCGCCCTGATCGTTCTGCAGCTGAATCCGAAGCAAATTGGATGAATCCGTATCTTCCTCATCATCGTCTACGGGTGCTCCACCTTCCTGTGTGGTTTCCACGGTAACCTGTCCATCCGGAGTCGATGTACCCGTCTCATTCGCGCCGACCATAACCACAGCGCCACTTTCATTATTAGTCACTTGTACAGAACCGGACATACCGTAAAACACATCACCCATAACAGGATCCGATGTACACCAGAATACGGTTCCCTTAACGGATGCCACCGAGGTCGGAGTTGCGATGATAAATTCACCTTTTCGTTGGGGGCTGATTTCCGCTTTAAGAGTCCCAACTTGCATGGCTATTTGCTTTGATATGGCTTCTGTTGTGCGGGCACCGGATATTGTCATTTCGGAATTTTCACGTACTTTGATCTGAGTCTTATCATCCAGAAATACCAAAACGGCATAACCATCTTCTCCGGTTTTGATTTGATCATCATTAAAAAGTGCTGTTCCCGGTTTAACACCAGTTTTAAATGCTTCTTCGTTGGAACGTTTCAGACTGGTGTGTCCCCTGGCTTTTAATGTCAATGCAATCTTTTCGGCCGACCATCCCTGAATCGAGAAAATCAGGAGAAATAAAATCAGTGATATTTGCTGTAATTTTTTCATGATTTATTCCTATTTTGTTATTCAACGCCTATTGATTTAATCGAAATCTGACCTGCCAGTACCTGGGATGCTAATGCTGTCAATTGGTCCTGGGTCAACTGCTGGGTATCATTCAGGGTCACAACCCCTGTTGGAAAAAACCCTTCTAGTTCGCCGCTGAACAAAGCATTGTACGTATCGGCATCAATTATCTGTTCCAGAATCTGGAGATATATATTGCTTCCACCACTGGTAGCTCCGCCAGTGTCATCACCACCGCCCATGGAGGGAATTGAAAATACGAAGATATTACTTTCGAGCAATTCAGAACCGGAAGTTGTCGGAAATACTTTTTGAATTTGCCAGACGTAAGTTTTACCGTCTTCAAGCGGTTTGGAATCTGTGAAAGGATACTGAAAAGTATTATCAGCAGTTAATAAATCTCCCTGCCCGGCGCCAGCGGCTACGAGTAGAGAAGGAAGGGGATAAAACTGACCGTTATCAGGATAGGGTAAATTTGCCTGATCGTTGAGGGCCTCATCAATGGAGCTGTGAATGGTACGATTATATTCAGCAACACGAATAAAATATCCACACTCATGACAGTTTCCTTCTGTCCACATAAAATCAGTAGATTCCCACTGAAACAGCGGATAGATAGAGTAAATTTCAATATTCTCATCCAAAGGACCACCCGGTGCAACAAGTTCAAGATCCGATGGATTACCTACAGAAATCACCTGTTTTTCACTTAGCGGTGCCAATCCCGTCGAGCCTTCCGGATAAATTCCAAAATTAAACATATATTCTCCGGCAGGCAGTTTTAATCCTGATAGAATGGCGGTCTGAAGCTGGGCAAATTCCTCTTCGGGAATAAATTCAAATTCGTCCTTATAAATACCTGTCACTTCCCGGCCATCGGTGTAATAGATATTGTCCATATTAATATCAAGGTTTTTTGTCGAAATATTAACTTCACCATTAAAATAAAAGGGTTGAGTTTTAATATGAATTATCCGTCGATTATCTAAGCCCAGACTCGGGACATTTGCAATCATTTCAAATTCGATACTGAGCTGAATCGGTGTACCACTACCGGGTGTTCCGTCACCATCCGGAGCAATATAACTTAGGTAATACTCAAAAATATCCGGATTATTCATACCATTGTTGAAGTCAAAATCAGCAATATAAAATACCTCAACATTGTTGAAATAATTAGTACCCAGACTTAATTCTCCGGTCTGGGCAACTGCAAAAGAAAAAATAAAAAAGAGTGCTATACTGATGGTTGTGATCTTCGTTTTCATAAATACTCCTTATTTCATACCGTCAAGTTAAACGATTAAGGCAAATATTGATGTGAGATAGAACATAAAGCAAGCAATTATTTAATAGTTTTCCACTCACAAATCGAATATAAATATGGAACCTTCAAGATACAATAAAAAAAAGGCACCCCTATTAATTGGGGTGCCTATTAAAGATTCCCGGCAACGACCTACTTTCCCACCCAGTCTCCCAAGCAGTATCATCGGCGCAAGAGGGCTTAACTACCGAGTTCGAGATGGGATCGGGTGTGGCCCCTCTGCTATTGCCACCGGAAAAAGATTGCATTGGGAAAAAATGAGACTCGATATTTAGGAATCTGACTCATAAAGAGTTTTGGTCAAGACTCACGGTTTATTAGTATCACTTGGCTAAACACATCACTGTGCGTACACCTATGACCTATCAACCTCGTAATCTACAAGGAACCTTTAGTCCCGTTTTAACGGGAGGGAGATTTTGTCTTAAGGACGGTTTCACGCTTATATGCCTTCAGCGTTTATCCAAACCAAACGTAGCTACCCAGCAGTGCACCTGACGGCACAACTGGTACACTAGAGGTTTGTCCACTCTGGTCCTCTCGTACTAAGAGCAGCCCCCCTCAAATTTCCTACGCCCA
>CAZAKB010000040.1:0-22779 GCA_964485475.1 uncultured bacterium | reverse complement strand
CACCAGTCTCATTGACGGCAGAATTCCAGCCGGCGCCACCTGTCATACTTGAGGAAGTATCTACTCCAATAAAGTTCAGCCCATTTTGATAACCACTGAAAGTGAGTTCGGCAGAGTCGTAATATTTCCCAGTAGGGAACTCAACATTGACTGGAACTAATACAGTATCATTAAGATAAGTACTTAAAGTAGGGATTGTTACTGTTGAATTCTCTGTTATTTGGCAAAGAATGATATCATCAACTGCGAAGACAGCAGAATTAGACGTTGCATATCCATGAAGTTGAAAATCTATATAAACATACCCGTTCTCAAGAAAAGTAATTGTCGTATCTATTTGCACCCAGGTATTTGAAGGAGACATGTTAGGCATCGGGTGAGAATAATTTACTCCATTAAGTATTAAATCTACATCCAATATTGTTTCACTTGTGGTATGTGTATCATGCGTATCAGTTTCCCGTCTCCAAAATGAGAATAAATATGGAATACCCGCCTGAACATATAAATGATCTCCTGTCTGTTTCATGCTTGCATCATAATATCCACTACCACCAGAAAAGTTGAATTCCGCACATTTCAATCCGGAATGAGGATTATTTGTCGATGAACTCCAACCAGAAGAGTAGGGATTCCAATTATCCAATCCATTTTCAAAGATGGGATTTACAATTAAATTACTGGATTGAGGTTCAGCCCAACCACCTTCACGGTACAGAGAATCAATCTCTGAATCGGTTAGGGCACGGTTGTAAATACGTATGTCATCTATAACACCATCAAAATAATAGTTACCGCCGAGCAAATATTCACCGATCATAATATCAGAGTTTGTTTGATGAATAGGGCCAGTAATTTCCATGGAATTAATTAAAACTCTATTTTTATATATTCTCCCGAGAGAGCCGTCAAAAGTCATTGTAATGTTATAGTACACTTCTGGAAGTAATCCCGTGCATCCCCACCACGCATAACCCGTGTCGATAGAAACAATGTCAAAGTTTATGCCCCAATCTCTTTGTCCGCTACCCCATGAGTCATATTTTCCAATTATATGGTGTGGAAAATAATATGGTCCGGAAGTTTTTAGTTTTACCCAATAGGATATAGAAATAGCATCTTCAATATTAAATGATTCAGAATTTGGAATTTGTATATAATCATCCACCCCATCAAAACTATATGCACTGTTTTCATTTCCGAATCGATCGTTTATCAATGTCGGGGCATGATCGGTAGTATCTCCATGGTTCCCATTCCCGCTTTCATCATTGGCATTACCATTAAAGGGATAGTAGGCAACAAGATCAGATGGTTCTGAATCCTTTACACAACGAACTGAAAAACCGTCTCGTTGGTTGCCATAATGGTACCGAGAGATGCCCAAAACACTATAGCTCAAGTAGCGGTGCCATGCGAGACCACTACCGCCATCTGACGACGACCAGAAGTAAGCGATATCGCCTATATTGTCGAAATCACCATTGTTAAAACGGTATCCCGCAGGCAAGGCGGTGAAACCATAAGAATCTGTACCATTTCCATTACTATTCCAGCCGCTTGTGGATTTTAATTTAGTGCCTTCGTCCGTACCGCGCAAGCCTTCAGCATCAGCTACAGATTGGCTCATACCAAGGCACATCTCAAGTTCTTTCCATTCTTCATCACTTGGTACATGCCAGCCTTCAGGTGCTATGCCTCGAGAATCATTAATTGCATACCAATTATAGAGACTTCCATAAATATCAGCATTACTGTCGTTATTCTCATAATTACAGTAGGCCCCTTCACTAGTTGTGGACCATACAGTATTATTTAGGATTTTTGAAATGGCATTACCATTCCGATAATGAGTTACCTTCAGATTCTCCGCCATCCAGGTCTGATCACCGATTTTGACAGTTTGATAGACATTGGCATCGATATCGGTTACTGTGTCTGTTTCGTAAAGTGTCCGTCCACCCTCATGATAAAGAGAATCTATCTCTGATTCAGTTAGTGCGCGGCCGTAGATGCGAATGTTGTCAATATTACCATAAAAACAACCAATATCTCCACCACCATATATGTGTTTTCCAATTCCAAGGTTTTGCTCCTCTTGGGCTGTCGTTGTTAAAACACTTGATGAAGCTACCGCTAAAGATACTTTATACTCATTGTCTACCATTATATATACAGAATCCTCATCATGCATTGCCAATAAATGGTGCCATATATCCTTTTCTAAATATTTAGTACTATATATTTCGACAGGTGTGGACCAATCTTGATAATACCTAAATGATATTCGATAATCATTCCACACCCTAATACCATAGTTCATATGTCCATCGGTACTCGAACTTTTTACCAGTACATAACCATTTTGAGAATAGTCACCAGGTAACTTTAACCATGCCGATAATGTAAAAGGTGCGTTAAGTCTTAATCCTTCTTCATTTTGGATTTCAATAAAATCACTATTTCCATCAAAACTATAGGCACTATTAGTATTCCCAAACCTATCGGCAGTTAATACTGCACCATTTACTGTTCCATCATTGACATTCCCACTTTCGTCATTTGCATTGCCATTAAAAGGATAATAAGCAACAAGTCCATCGTTAATACCTGCATAAGACATAACCGAAATTACTGAAATAAGAACAATAAATAAATTCTTCATTAGACATCCTCCTATTGTGAAGAAAATTTATACTTTGATTTTTTCATTGATCTTCAGAATTGTTTCACTATTACATTTTCTGTATCAGATAATAAAGACTTTTTGCAGTAATTTTATCCAGTTTTTTTAACCGTTGATAGATTTCCAGAGCATGTTCTTTCTGATTCAATTCGATATACGTCAGACCAAAATTATAAAGTGTATTTACATGATTTGGACGTTTATCAATTGATTTTTGAAAAGCAACAATAGCATTATTGTACTGCTCTATATTATATAATGCCCAACCGAGACCACTGTATAATTCAGGATCATTGGGATATTTAGAAATAGCAGTCACTAATAAAGGAATAGATTCAATATACTTTTCAATTTCAAGAAGTAAAATTCCAAAATTGCGATATGCTTCTGCCTGTTCTGGATTATATTTCAGAGACAACTCATAATGTTTTTTCGCATCGGAAAAGTTTTTCAATTTATAATACGCTAATCCAAGATTATTATATGCCTCATAAAAATCCGGTTTGATCTGGATCGCCTTTAAGAATGCCAATGTTGATTTAGTCCACATTCCCAATTGACAACGAGCGATTCCAAGATTATACCAGACATCATAATTACTGGAATCAAGCCTTATACTTGATTCATATGATCTTATTGCTTTAAACCAGTTTCCACTATTTGTATGCTGTATCCCCTCAAGATAATAGTCATATGCCGTCAAATTTGATTGATTATTTTGACTATATGCAGTATGCAATAAAAGAATCAAGAATAGTCCTATAGTTCTCAATTTGAAATACAATTTCCCTCTGATATATTAGTTCCTTTCATGAAGAAATTACACATACGACAACACGCAGAATTCACATGTTGCGAATAATGTAATAAAACTAACTTTTCAAACAGCTTACTCAATCATTTAGGATTAAATGGTACAAAATCTACCTTATCATCACCATTTTTTTAGTCTTGGTAAATGTCCTGGTTTCTCCAACAGCCACAATCCGCATGAAATACAATCCGCTGGCAACCAACCGGCCATTATCATCCTTAGCATTCCAAAGTCTGCGGTAGTAATGCGCTTCATGGGGACTATCCACCAGGCTGTGGACTTTATAGCCTCTCAGGTCATATATTTCAACGGATACATTACTCTTTTCCGGAATTGCATATTCAATAACTGTGGATGAATTGAATGGATTCGGGTAATTATTGCTTAATGTAAAATCCTGAGGAATCATACCCACCAGGGTTTGAGATACTGAATTAGTCTCGATTATTTCTCCGGTAATATTACGAAGCGTATAATCAAATGAAAGTTCAAGATCTTTTTCAATGCGATTTTTCATGGTAATTGTAAATACCGGATTATCGTAAATTTCAACACTTTCATGTTTGCCAAGGCCAGTCATTGCAACCGACATTAGAGAACTATCGGCAGAAAATCGAGATAATAAAGGTGTAGACTGATAAGATTGTTTCAAATATTTTCCTTCGCGGACTGAATGTATTTTCAGAGCATGCTCGTCAACATTTATCAATCCATCCATCATCATCAGTTCCGGTGTGTTTGTATATACATCGATTGTGATTAATCCGTCGGAATTCCATGGATCGTCAACATATCGTTGGACCAATCTTAAAGACGGAAGACCTGAGGAATATTTACTCAGAAAAACTGGTTTACTTACAAACCCATTGTTTTCAAATGACCAGTTCCACATCATAATAAATACCGCCAAATCTTCAAACTCCAATTCACCATCGGGGATTGGCACTAATTCAGGAACTGTTCCTGTTGCTGGTCCGATATCATAAATAGTGTCTTGAGGTTCGGCGTTCCAGGCTGCAGCAAAGATTGCCAGATCATCTGTATCGATCAGCAAATCACCGGTAAATTCAGCCGGATAGTTTAAAATGGAAATGTTTTTAAGTGTGGTATCCGTTCCTGGATCATTATCCCAGACTGTAAATTTCAACCAAACATCATTTAAACGATTAAATCCAAAATTCTTGTATGTATACCAATTAAAAGAATTACTGTAATCTGATGGTGTCAACTCCGAAAATCCGACTCCTGGAACACTACTTTTCCATGTTTGGCCTTGATCTGGTGAATATTTAATATCTAAATGTAAAGTATCATTCTCAGTATCGCTTAAAGAAAATGATATACTCGCTACAACTGCAATTGAATCCGGACAAGCAAGTGATAAAAGTTTAGGCGGCAAATTATTATCGAGATGAAAATCTGCTGTCTCTATTGGAATTCCTATATTGCCATCATCGGGCGTGATTCTAAATCGTGCGGTTGCTATATCTATGCCGGGCAAATCAGATTCGGAATGCCAGATAAATGAACCGCTATATTGTTCAGAACTGAGTTTATCGTAATTCCCGGAAACGGCAGCCCGAGACCATGTCTCGCCGGAGTTAACAGAATATTCAGGAATGATATTGATTGTGTCACTCTCATCATCTGCAAGAGAAAAAGATATTTCGATATTTCCTGATTGTTCTTCAGAAAACTGCGATATTGAGATTGCAACCGGTAAACCAAGTTGATCAAGAAATATTACTGCAGTATCGGAAATACCGGGATCATTGTCATAAGGTGTGATCCTGAATAAATGGTCACCGTATGCTTCAGGAAGATCATTGTTGGAATTCCAGGTTATCTGGTTTGAATAGTTGGTTAAGCCGGATGTGTCACCAGAGATAGATGCTGGTTCCCATGTTTTTGTTGAAGGATAAAAGAATTCACATAACAAGTCCAGAGTATCATTTTCTATATCGGATAACTGATACGGAATATTGATATCCAATCGTTGTTCACCGGTAACAGCTGGAATTGCAATGGATGGAATGCGGTTGTTGTCCAAATGCAAATAAATTGAATCTGGTTTACCATAACCTGAAGAATCATAAGGTGTGATTTTAAACATAACTGGATTGATGTCAACACCCGGGAGATCAGAAGATGAATCCCATAGAATAGAGCCTTCGTAACTTTCAGTTTGTATAGCAGTAGTATCACCTGTAATAGTAGCGATGTTCCAAGCGAGACCGTTATTTATAGAATATTCGCATAAAAGATTTACCGGATTACTTTCAGGATTTGAAATATAATAACTAATCTGAATTGTATCGGCCTGTTCGTAATACTCATCCGATGAAATTCGCAGTCCAAAGACATTAATATTTAGCAACACGAAAATATTGTTTGGATCTCGTTTTGTACTAATAATATCCAAATCGCCATCGGAATCAAGATCAGCCGAAAATACTGAAGTGGGTCCGCCACCAACTGGATAAATATCCTGACCTAAAAATGTACCGTCACTGGTATTTAGTAGCACTGAAATATTGTTATCTTCAATATTTGCAGTAATAATATCCATATCACCATCGGAATCAAGATCAACCGAAAATACTGAGTATGGTTCAGAACCTACTAAACATGTAACCTGATTTATAAAAGTACCGTCACTAGTATTTAGCAGCACTGAAATATTGTCTGATCCGTGCCTTGCTGAATACTATTTAGATAATTCACGGCTGATTGTACAACGGCCGCGTTATCACTCATACTAATTCCCCCATCAGCAAAATTTACTATGGCAATATCTACTTCATAATTCCTGATGCTGTTAAATAAATCCGCTCCCATACTGAATAGTTCGGGGTAATTAGTTGTGTTGTCATTATCAAATCCTTCCGCAATTACCATAGGCCGGTTTAAAGTGGAACCGCCTAACCAAACGGCTACTTCATTTCCGTTACTCCAATAGCGATGATCGACAGATTCAACCACTGTCACCGGATATGCATGTTCCTGCCAGTCTCCTGAAACATCTTTCCACCTGAATTCCATGGCGTAGGAACCTAACTCGGTCCAGGGCGGTGTTATTAAATCTGATCCAACCCTACCCAAATCCTCATAAAAACCCCAACCAATATTAATCCATAATCCGCCATCGTATTTTATTTGCATTTCTATCGGACTTTCGATTCCAATAGTAAATATATACTGATATTGAGAAAGAGGCATAAACTGTTCAGAATCATAATAATAACCAGGCCCGGCATCTATTGGTTGTACTTTATTGGTGGAAACTTCCGTCCACTCTGCAATGGCATTTTGGGAAAAGATTCCGATGACTAAACAAATGATAATACTAATGTAACTATTTTTAATGTTTATCTTCATTGCTTTACTCCTTTTGCAACTTATTCTCTTTGCTAAAGATCATTGTAAGGAGCATTCGCTCCTTACCGCTTTCCAACGGCAATAATAGCCCTGTTGATACTTATAGGTAAAGATTCATAGAATTGCCCGACAGCAACTGCCAAATCACCTTTCGTAGATATAGAATAATAGCTACCATTTCCTGATAATTCACTATACGTCCTCCAGTCAAATCCGTTGAAATGGCTGATATTCAATCTGTCTCCTACCACAAAAAGGTCGTTCCGGCTGTTACCCCGCACTTTATTGGGATAGGGAGCCGCCTGGATTGCATCACCTTCTGAATAATCGTAATAGAAGTTTTCTTCTGCATATCCATCAGTATCCCAGAATGTTTGATATAACCTTCCCGTTGATGCACAAAAAGCCATATTATAGCTGTCTGTCCAGACACTGCTAATGATCCAGGATAAACGGTTCGGAATTGTCGTGACAGGCGGGGGCGGTACTATTTCATAAACCGTATTCCACCCGGTTCCGTCATACTGCAGCAGAACCGATCCATGGGGGTCGTCAAATCCCGCAACCCATATCCTGGTATCTCTTCCTTCATCGGGATACGTGCCGCTTGAAGTCGGGTATTTCTGGCTGATGTAGGCCCGGTATTTCGTGTTGGTCCAGGTCTCTTCACCGTCAAAACTATCATACCTGCCAACATAGCGTGAATACGATTCTGTATCATACCCATCTTCTTCAAAAAAAGTATCATAATATTTGAAATAACTTACAAAATATACATGCTGTAGTTCAGTAATATGACTTTCCACTGCAAAGAGAGATGTTGTAAGTATCATTATTGAAATAATTGCTATTATTTTTTTCATTTTTCTTTTCCTTTGTTTTTAAAACCGCCTGCCGGTAACGATAATGGCCTGGGCGCTACTAGCCCTGCCTACAGCACAAACTAGGTTGTCTTTGATTGACACTGCGAAATAATCGCCAATTACGCCAAAAATAGAAGAAAACGATCTCCAGGTTGCACCGTTATAATGCGCCATTTTCATCCAGTTACCGACAACGAATATATCATTATTATTCTGTCCCCGAATTCGATTTGCATAAACCCAATCGCCACAAATATCAAACCATGATGTCATTTTACCCTTACCTGTTTTTAATGATTCTTTCCAAACTCCAGATGAACACCCGGCATATAAGGTATCTCCATAGACCCAAATTGTCTGGACTCTTCCGGCAAGCACTTTGGATTCATAATCAACTGACTCAAAATAGTACTTACTGGTAAGTTCCTGGCCGTCATAATGCAGAATACTCGAGGATCTGGAACTAATATCATACTGACAAAAGTAGACGTTATTTTCCGAACTTCCCCATACATCATTAACCCGTAAATTGGAATGGGTTTCGATCTTGGTAAAATCCTGGCCATCATAGTGGACGATAGAACCGGAAATACCAACGAAATAGATATCTGAGGATGAAATTCCCCAAATAGATTGTTCAACACATGCATCTAATCCCATATCTTGAATATGATATAACGTCCATTGATCACCATCCCAATGTTGGGGTAATCCTGTGCTTGTCCAAATATCGTTTTCAGAAAAATACCAGATACTATTTAGTCGCGGATCAGTCATACTACCCATGTATTCCGTTTCGACATCAAATAAAATCCATGTATCACCATTCCATTTTGCGGCATTGAATCTTCCACTATCGGTATTGATATCGCCTACAGCGAGAATAGTGTTTTCATCAATGATGGCTACATCCAGCAATACGCTTCCATATTGTCCCAATGTATCAATTTCCCAGACGAAATAATGACTGGTAGTATCAATAGGAGTATTCGGTATAACTGGATTATCAGGACATTGCCAAAATATTAGTAAGGCAGAACTAACAACTGTTAGGCATGTTATTTTTATTCTTGAAGGCATCTTGTTTCCTTATTTTTCTTCAATTGAATCTATGTTAATAAATTCATAAGTTCAATTGATCTGTGTGTTCGTCCGCTATGCGGGACGACCGCATATTACCCCGCACAGAAGCCACTACTTTTGTGCGGGGTTCTCATTTTGGTCCTGATCGCATAATGCCTCCTTATATTATTGTCATTCATCAATATTTATATCGTTTTTTGTTTGGTCATTGGGACATCCGGATAAATGGCGGTGCAACAGCCTCAAGATTACAAATTTGGTTTTATTGCTACTCAGCATGATCAGTCCCATGTGTATTTATTGAACAAGATAATAAGTACAAATCCAGTGCCAAAAGCGCTAGTATTGTTATAACAATAATTTATAAAAGTTGTTAAATAATAATTGAGGCATTATCACCCCATTTTTATAGCAGTTTACTACAATTAACCCAAAACAAAGGAGGTTCCCATGAACACAACTCTCCCTGGGCAAACTACGCCCACAGACACAGACGTATTATCTCTCATCACTACCGATCGGGAGGATACGCTCTGGCCCTTTGAAATCGTCGAGCCGCCCGATCCGGAAGATGACATTCCGGAATTCCCGGAACCCGATGATCTGCTGGATATCAGCGATTACTTCCAGGCCGATGTCAGCTGCATGAAACTGATCTACCTGCAGGACCGAATGGATGAGATCGAATCACTCTACAAGCAGGAACTGGATCATCTGAACCACTGGAAACAACGCCGCACCGGAATCCTGCAACGCCAATATGACTGGCTCAGTAAATCCCTGGAATCCTGGCTAATGGCTTCCAGTCAGAAAACCGCCAACCTGCCTCATGGCACATTACAGTTCCGTAAGCAATTGGTCCGGGTAGAAGTATTGGACGAGCAGGCCGTCATCGATGCTAGTATCTTTGTAAGAATCAAGAAATCACCGGATAAGTCTGCTATCAAGAAGCACTACATCCGAACCGGTGAGATCGTCGATGGAGTTACCATTATTGAACCTGAACCGAAGTTCTCACTAAAACTTATAAGAAAGGAGCATGCCAATGTACAGTCCCAAAATCCGCCCACCGCTGGTTAAACGGCTTTATTACCTCAAAGTCAAGACCGGCAAAACCATGACCCGCCTTGTTAATGAGATGCTGGAAAAGGCCATCGCCCTGATGGAAACCAGCGTCTATCCCGACGCCAACCGGGAATAATCTCCCTCTCCCAACCTAAATCTTAACCTTAAAAATGGAGGTGACTATGTCACAATTATTGGTTCACACCAAAGGGGCGAACTACGTCGAAATCGACGAACTGAAGAATGTCCCGCTACCCGAGGCAACAGATTCCTATTGTCCGGTTTCACACTTTGATCTGGCTATGAATCTGGCCGACATCAGCCAAGATTTGCTGAAGGATTACACTTTCCGGAAAGCCCAGTACGGCTTAGCACGGAACGGCAACCAAATGTTTGGCGTTCACATGTATCAGAACGGTTCCGACGAGATGGGTCTGAGCATTGGATTTCGCAATTCCTATGACAAAAGTATGTCTGTTGGTATTGCCATCGGTGCCAGCGTTTTCGTCTGCGATAATATGGCCTTCACCGGCGATATTGCCGTCATGAGAAAGCATACAAGCAACGTTTGGAAAGACTTGGAGGAGATGATGATTACAACGGTTTATCGCAGCCAGCACAACTTCCACCGCATTGTCGATGATTCCATCAAACTGAAAGAGATTCCCATGGAAAACGATCATGCTTTTGCCATGATGGGACGGCTCTTTGGCCGCAATGTCATCACACCCCGGCAGTTGCCAGTTTTCAAGAATGAATGGCTGAAACCGAAGCACGAGGTTTTCCAGCCCAGGAATATGTGGTCATTGTATAATGCCGGCACCGAGGCATTAAAGTCCTGTCCTCCCAATCGTATCCTGGAGAAGCATCTGAAACTCCATGAACTATTCACTGAATTCATTTAAAAGAAAGGAGAAATCATGAATTACACACACTATGATTTTGAAGGTCTGTGGTTGGCCACTTATCAGAAGATCATGTTTTTGAACGGTAAGATGAACGGCACCGGTCTGGATAAATCTCAATTGAAAGAAGTCACGACCAGTGTTTTCATCGCTAAAGTCCAGAAGGGCATTGTTCGCCCTAATGATGAAGATGATTACGATTTCCCGGAACCGGAAGAGGCCCCACAGGTAAATCGTAGCAACGGTCAATCTAATAACACATCAGCCAGCGCGAAGCAAATTATCACTATCAAAGGTTTGCTGAAAAACCCGAAAGTCAATCCGGCCGAGAAACAGCGGATCAACAATCTGTTGGCCGGCAATATTGATAAACAGACCGCATCCGATATGCTCGACTATTTCCTTGGGCAATCCGAAAAGCAGGGCAACCAGTGGGTTAAGGTCACTGAAGGAGTTCTGGCTGGAAGATAACAAAAGGAGGTGAAATGAAAAGCGCCCGGGATCAGTACGGTTCCGGGTGCTAATATGTGTTTTATCCTAATATCACTGGATTGTAGTTACAAATATCTTTAAATGAAATTATGAACTATATATTAATCTGTGATTTTTACACTTATTCCAGTTGATTTATTTGTCTAAATATTCAGGCATTTTTTAGCCTTTGTCACCGTTTTCTGTCACAAGTTTTGATTTCAACCTTCTAAGTTGTTTATTTACAATACCTATGATTTTCCGTTTAGTTATCATAATCCGCGTGTCCGGGGTTCGAATCCCTGCTCCGCTACATATTGGAACCCGTCGATTAGGCGGGTTTTCAATTTATAATAGTCCTATAACTTTTACTATTCCCAAAAGCAATAATTTTCCCTTGCACAAATACCTCTGATAGAGTATTATTAATCGGCAATGGCATTCAAAGTATCAAACGGAACATTGACATGAATAAAGTATGCTTCCTTTTTATTATACTGGTCTTTTACCAGCTTGTGTTTTGCCAAACCCTCATCTTTGAGGGCGATTTTGGCGAGAAACAATATGATATAAACACAATTCGGAATATCCACTTAACAATCGATTACTCTCTGTCTACACAATCACTCAGTTTACACACCACAACCGGCATCCGGCAATTCGCACTAATGGACATTGATACCGTTTTTTTTAAAGATTCTTCAATTTTATCAATTACTTATAAAGGAGAAACATCGGATTTTCGGATAGCCGATGTGGATTATTTTAATATTTGCCCAATCAAACTTCCCAATCGATCAACGGATGCCCTGCAAGGGTCACAGTTCATGCAGCAGATACTGAATATGGAATTTAATCAACGGGAGCCTCTGATCCGGGACCAGATATTGGCCGGTAATTTTCCTGATTATTTAAGAAAATTGATTACACTTACATCTCAATTTCAGGATCTGAATGGAGTGACGCACACCGTTGAATATGATGTCTTTCCCGATTATTTGGCCATTGGCTCAAATAACGATTTTTGTCGAAATCCCATGGGACCCGAAAGCGCTCAGGCGATTGCTGATGCCTTCGGATGTATTCTACCAACTCGCAAACTTGTAGATGACATATGGAAACACGCAACGGTTCATCTATTTCCGATCACATATCCCTGGAGTCTTGAAAGTATTGAAGTATACAAATTCATTCAGCACAACACCGATATTGAGGCTGCTCGTATAGCAGCCGGCGGGCAATTGGGCGAATTAATTGCCGGAATAAAGAAAGATGTCGTCATTACGAACATTCTGCTGACCAAGCCCGGATTCGTAGCGATCTACGGCTGGCATTATACAAGTGGTGTTCCTATTCAATCCTTGTACGTCGGCCATGTGGATTTTTATGTGGATTACAGCCATGGAATCCGCCTGGTCAGTTCGGTCATGCGGGTGGATAGCGTCACGATGCGGGCTCAGGATATTCTGCGTGACCCTGTTCTGTACAAGCTGATCAGCGACGAAAGTGGCCCGATGACCCAACCCTTTTATAATTATTGAGTTCCTGGATGAAAAAACCACTGATACAGAACTTTCTCGTAATTGCATCCCTGGTCCAATGTTTATCGGCATCAAACATGATTATTACTTTTAAAAACGGTAGTGCCGATTCACTTAATATCAATGACATCAGCAAATTTTATATTGCTGACAGCAGCGCCGGAGCCGTTGTGCGTTTGTCTGAGCCTTATGATGGCGCTATTAATATCTCATTGCTTCCGGAATTACATTGGCGGGTTGTTCCCGGCCAGCAGTACGAATTAATGGTAGCCGACAATCCGGAGTTTTCAGACTCAATCATTCATGCTTTCGAATTAATTAAAAATACTTATCAAGTGACGGATACTTTGGAAAGTCAAACATTATACTACTGGAAAGTCAGATCGTCAAATACCAATGAGTGGTCGGCTGTCTGGCACTTTACAACATTTACACCTGTTCCGCCCGGTCAAATTAGATCTTTTGCGGTCATCAATGGCGAATCTCCCGGTTCATTTGAAATTATATTTAATTCCGATGACGAAATTGATGAGATCATTGTGTTCCTCAGCGCCGATGGCCTCAGTTTTACCGATACTGTCCGACTTGATGCAAATTCACCAATACTGACCGATCTGGAAATTAATCACATCTATTACATGCGTATTAAAGCTTCAAATGACGCCGGTGCGGGGCCGGCATCGGAACTATTGGCAGGAATACCAACAAACGAAAATCCTAGAACACTAATAGTCAATGGATTTGACCGCAGTTCTGATGGAAATACTTACAATTTTATCCGGCAGCATAGTGCAGCGATAACATACTGTCAATATACTTTTGAATCTGCGACAAACGAAGCCATCATCGATGGCCTCGTGGATTTGACTCACTATGAAATAGTTGATTATATACTGGGTGAAGAGAGCACCGTGGATGAGACTTTCAACAATAGCGAGCAGGACAATATTGAGCAGTTTCTGCAGAATGGCGGTAAATTACTCGTTTCCGGTGCGGAAATTGCCTGGGATCTTGACAACAAAGGCAGTGATGCGGATAAGTCTTTCTGCCACAATTACCTGAAAATTGGATATGCCGCCGATTCACCGAATAATCAATCCAATGTCTGGTATGCAGTCGAACCACTGACTGGAACCCTGTTCAATGATATGCCGGGATTTTCTTTTGATAACGGCAGTCATGGTACCTATCAGGTTGACTGGCCCGATGTATTCATCGCGACAAGCGGTGGAGTTGGCTTTTTAAAATTCACTGGTTACAGCGCTTCAAACAGCTACGCCGGTGTTCTGTACAACGGCTTATTCCCTAGTGGAACAGTTCCCGGTAAACTCGTTGTTACCGGTTTTCCCTTTGAAACCATCTATCCCGATTCCAGCCGGAATTTATTCATGAGCGAAGTAATCCGGTTTTTTGAATATGTATCGGACATTGAACCGGAAACTGTTATTGCAGATCAGTTTGTCCTGTTCCAGAATTATCCGAATCCTTTTAATAATACTACTATAATCCCCTTTCAATTACCCAGGGAATGTGATGTAAAAATAACAGTTTATAATTTGCTTGGACGTAAAGTAATGCAAATTCCCGACAGGCGTTTTTCGTCCGGGTATCATCGGGTATCACTGACTACTGAATCCCTTTCAAGCGGCGAATATCTGTACTCAATTGAAGCAAACAAATACAGAGATAGTAAAAAACTCAGCATTATTAAATAGTAATTATCTAATCAACTAAAACGGAGTCATTATGCAAGTCATTGATTTGAACGATAGCAACAAAGACCTGTATTTTGTCTGCCTGGAAGATTGGTCTGAGGATATGAAAGAGACCGGCAATCATAAGGAGATATGGTACAATAAAATGAAGGACCGTGGCCTGCGGGTTAAATTTGCTATTGATGACAATGGAATTATCGGCGGGATGATCCAGTATGCGCCAATTGAACACAGCTTTGTTATTGGAAAAGATCTCTATCTCATCTATTGTATATGGGTCCATGGCCATAAACAGGGACGGGGTGATTTTCGAAAACAGGGTATGGGAAAAATGTTGCTGTCTGCGGCTGAAAACGATGTTCGTGAATTAGGCGCCAAAGGAATTGCGGCATGGGGTTTATCAATCCCGGTTTGGATGAAGGCCTCATGGTTCAAAAAACGGGGATATCAGAAAGTTGATAGTTTAAATGGACAGATATTGTTATGGAAACCCTTTTCCACAGACGCCGAAGCACCGGCATGGATTCAACCAAAATCCGATCTTGATTTCGGACTTGAGCCTGATAAAGTTGTTATCAATGCATATAAAAATGGCTGGTGCCCGGTTCAGAATATTCTGTTCGAACGTACAAAAAGAGCGGCCACAGAGTATCCTGACCAGGTTGTTTTTCGGGAAATTGACACCTTTGAAAAGGAGTCAATTATAAAATACGGTCTTAGTGATGCGGTTTTTGTGAATAAAAAATCCGTTCGGAATGGCCCACCGGTGAGCTATCGAAAAATCCAGAAGATACTCAGGAAAAATGTAAACAAATTACCCAGGAATTCGTATATTTCCGGCAATGAATAAGGGAAATACTAAGCAACTGACTAATCAAATGAAAGCATTGGAATCATACTTCGAAAAGTTTCGGAAAAATATTATCGGCAGTGATAACTCATTCTCTTTCCCTATGGGAACCATTCCAATGGTATATGCCGACTGGGCTGCCAGCGGAAGATTATATAAGCCAATTGAAGATTATATCACAAACGAGTTGGGGCCTTATGTGGCTAACACCCACACGGAAAGTACATTGACCGGCACTGTCATGACGTCGGCGTATCATCAGGCCCATGAGATTATCAAACATCATGTTAATGCCAGTAACGATGATGTACTGTTGTTTGCCGGTTTCGGGATGACGGCAGTTATTAATAAATTTCAGCGCATACTTGGATTGCGCATTCCGGAAAAATATAAAGATAAGATTACTCTCTGCGAAAAGGACCGCCCTCTGCTGATCATCACTCACATGGAGCATCATTCCAACCAGACAACCTGGGAAGAGTGTTGCGTGGATATTGCCATCCTGTGTAAAAAATCCGACGGGACTCCAAATTTGGATCATCTCCGGAGTATTCTGGACGCCAATCGGCATCGCAGTACAATCATTGGCTCCTTTACAGCCTGTTCCAATGTAACTGGCATAATGACACCATATCACAACATGGCCGAGATACTGCACGAATACAATCGTCTCTGTTTTGTTGATTTTTCCGGGTCTGCACCCTATGTTGAGATAAATATGCATCCTGATAATGATGCTCAAAGATTGGATGCGATCTTTTTTTCCCCTCATAAATTTTTAGGCGGCCCGGGTTCATCGGGAGTTATACTTTTCAATAAAAACCTGTATCACAATACTGTTCCCGATCATCCCGGTGGCGGAACCGTGGTCTGGACCAATCCTTGGCATGCCCATCGTTTTTTTAAAGATATCGAAATCCGTGAAGACGGAGGAACACCAGGTTTTCTGCAAGCAATCCGCGCCGCACTCACAATATTGCTCAAAGAAGAGATGGGTGTACAGAACCTCATGAAACGGGAACATTATCTGGTCAATCGACTGATGGACAAACTGGAAAAAATTGATCGGATTGTGATTCTGGAACCTCAGAACCGTGAGCGCGTGGCATTTGTATCATTTTATTCGTTTGATATCCACCACAACCTTTTTGTCCGACTACTGAATGATCGATACGGTATTCAAACCAGAGGTGGTTGTCTGTGCGCCGGAACGTATGGCCATGTTCTGCTCCATATTGACGCTAAAAAATCCAAAGAAATCACCGAAAAAATCGACCATGGCGATCTGAGCGGAAAACCAGGCTGGGTACGAATATCTCTTCACCCTACAATGCTTGATAGAGAGATTGATCTAATTGGAAATGCAGTTCAGGCCATTACAGATA
The DNA here is from genome assembly GCA_964485475.1 of uncultured bacterium. GTDB lineage: Bacteria > Fidelibacterota > UBA2242 > UBA2242 > UBA2242 > B118-G9. The sequence continues at coordinate 6,023 of CAZAKB010000040.1, read as the reverse complement.
ATTTTACCGAATGGCAAAAAGATTACTGCTTCAATCCGCAAATCGGCGATTACGAACGACTTGATGGTTTTATCATTAAAAAAAATATGTCCGAAGAATTCAGACCATAACCGGGTCAACAGTTACTATCTTTCCCCTATTGCTATCCAGCCCAGTACAATCGTGTAAGCACCGTAACACCAGCGACAGGAATACCTCTTTGCCAGGGGGATCCACTCGAAAAAAAAGCCCTTATGATGTAAGTGTTTACGGGTAGTATTGCTACAATACGGGCACTTATTTCTGAATTTAATTATCTTCATTTATTTTCGCGCTTGGATGATCTGAGTAATTGAGAGTTTTGACAAAAATTCATATACGAAACGATAGCGGTTTTCATGTTTATGCCAATTACATTTGAAAAATAAATAGAAACTTCTTGGAAACCAACTATTTTTTAATTATCTGTAACAATATTTAATCGCTTAAATTCAGACAATATTCACAAGACAATTATGGGCGCCTGCTCATTTATTATAATGTAACCGGAAAAATTTAGCTTAATCTCATAACTAACAATTACAAATTCGGATAATGAAGTAAAGGTGGAAAAGTGATTAAGACATTCCTGAAGGAGCACAAAATGATTGTCAGAATAATGGCCGTTATCGCCGGCGGAGCGTTAGGATTCGCTTATTATAAATTTATTGGTTGCCGGACCGGTAGCTGTCCAATCACCAGTAATCCGTATATCAGCATCCTTTGGGGAGCACTCATGAGCTTCGTGATTTCAGGGTAATGATTAATCTCTATTTTTATTCAACGAATTAAATTTAATTTTTTAGAATAAATACGTTATATTTGTCTCAATCAAATTAAGGAGTGATTTGATGAGAGAAATACATTACCATTCTGGCGATACCATTATCAAGGAAGGTACTTTTGGCGACACTGCATATATTCTGAAAAAAGGTATCGTCAATGTCCTGAAAAAAACTGAACACAAAGACTTGCTGCTCGCCTCTCTGGAAGCGGAGGAAATCTTTGGTGAAATGGGATTGATCGAAGACAAACCACGCTCAGCCACAATCATTGCAAAATCCGAAGTCTTTGTTGATGAAATTACCCGTGAAGATTTTATGGGCTTACTTGAAGATAAAAAGTCCTTCATTATTCCGATTTTACGGGGATTTTTTGAACGCCTCAGACAAACCAATGATTTGGTCGTACGCCTTGAAAACCGGATTGGCGGTACAGATTCAACTTCGGCGGATAATTCAACCAGAACAATACAGATTATCGGATTGAAAAAAGAGGCCGCTGAAATTTTAGAAGGCAAGGAACTGCTTATTAAAAAATTTCCATTCAAGATCGGTCGTAACAGTTCCCATATTTCCGATGCTATTTTTGTCAACAACGACCTTTTTATCGATGATGTCGTTCCATATAATGTATCAAAAAACCACATGTCAATAAATGTTCAAAACAACCAATTCTACGTTCTTGACCGGGGCAGTAGTCTCGGAACAATTGTCAATGGAAGGCAAATCGGCGGCCAGGTTTCAAATTATAAAGCAAATCTGAATCCGGGCGAAAATATTGTTATCATCGGCAGTGAAGCCTCTCCCTACCAGTTTAAAATTACAATTTAGAAAGTCCAATGATCCCAAGAAAAAATTTACTGCGTGCCATCCAAAAATCCGTATCACAACCTCTATATGCCGGTCGAAATTTTATTCACCGCACACGATCGGCTCTTTCATATCATATTTACAACAATGGAAAAAGCTACTGGCCGGAAACAATTTCCCTTTTCCTGACATATAAGTGCAATCTCCGATGTCTGATGTGTGGCCAATGGGGCGAAAACGGCGCCTTCAATGAATTCAATAAAGATATCCTGAAACAACAACTGACGCTGGACGAAATCAAATCCATCATTGATGATGTTCGTGGTTTTAAGCCCAATATCACCCTTTTTGGCGGTGAACCATTTATACATCCCGACTGGTTTAACATTATCAAAACTGTCAAAGATGCCGGCCTTCGATGCAATATTGTGACAAATGGAACATTCATTCAAAATTATGCAGAAGAAATCATCGAATCCGGTCTGGACGAAATTATCTTTTCGTTGGACGGTCCGGAAGAGATTCATGATTCTATCCGGCGAGTGCCCGGAACATTTAAACGTTCTATCAACGGTTTTCTGCTTTTAAACCAGCTGAAACAAAAATATAAACGTAAAAACCCTGTTATTAATATTAACAGCACGATTTGGAAAGAAAACTACCATAATATCCACGATACGATTAAAATTGCCCAAAGTATCGATGCCAAAGGATTGACATTTCATCACCTCTTGTTTTTATCAAAGCCAACCGTTCAACAGTTTATTGAGTCATTTGATGATCAATTCAAACAAAAGCCGACGGACTGGATCGGATTCGCCTGGGACAACCCTCCGGAGATTGACATCGATTATCTAATTAACGAGCTCAATCAGGCAAAACAGACCAAATCACCGGTAGACATCAGTGTGTTTCCAAATTTCAACGACGATGAGATTCGCCGCTGGTACTCTCAGTTCGATTTCGAATCCACATCTTACCGCAACCGCTGTCAAAGCCTGTGGATGACTGCATATGTTCTTCCCGACGGAACAGTCCGTCCATATCACTCTATGAATTTTACTACCGGTAATATCCGGGATCATCGTTTCCGGGAGATATGGAATAATGACATTTACCGGGATTTTCGAAGCCATATAAAAACCCATAAAAAATTTGCTATTTGTTCCAAAGGTTGTACGGAATTCTTCCGATATTAAGATAGTATTAATATTTGACTACGAATAAATTGATAATTAAATTGCGTCAGAGAGAAGAGGCTTATGAAAACAAAAATACTTATCGTAGATGATGAACATGACATTGTAGAACTTCTGGAAGATTTGCTGCTTCAAAAAGGGTACGATGTCGCCAAAGCATTTTCCCAGACTGAAGCAAGGGCCCAAATCGAAGCATTTAAACCATCAATCATGCTGCTGGATATCAAACTTCCGGACGGTGACGGCATCGACTTTCTGAAAGAAATCAAGCCAAAGTATCCGGAACTTGATATTATCATGATTACAGGACTGGCCGATAAAGAAATTGCCCTGGAAGCATTGAGAAATGACGCAGCAGATTACATTACCAAACCAATCGACCTGAACTATTTAACCAACAGTGTATTGGCCAAAGTAGTTACCGGGTTTTCCGGGTAATATTTGCCAAGTGATGATATGGGTAAATGCCAATAAATCCATCTAGGTTCTGTTCAACCAAAATAAATGGGAAATACATGAGAAATATTTTCAAATTAACCGTTTGGGGAATGTTGATTTTTCTGTTTGTCTGTCAACTGAGTGCTCAGACGGACACTGAGATTATTGATGATGAACTTGATGCCATGACCGTTCTGCAGATAGCGGATAAAGTAACAATCTCATATATTGACGTTGATAATAAAGGAAACCCGATTCAACGCAGCAATACTTTCATTATCCGGCCGGATGGGACAATTTTTCACGAATTGCTGGGATCTGTATCATTGGCAAATATGACAATTGCCGAGGCCGAGGAAGTTTTGACTGAGAAATTTTCCCAGTTTTTTAACCAGCCCAGGGTAGCTTTAAGTGTTCTTGAAAAAACAAATATCAAAGTAATTTTGTATGGTGAAGTATCCCGTGTTGGTGTCTTCCCTATAAAACCCAATACACGGGTTGCAGAGTTTATTATTGAAAATGGCGGAACAACCCCCGAGGCGGACTTGGCCAGAATTACCGTCTCCAGGACCGATGGCGGAAGATTAGTCTTTGACATGGAAAAATACCTGTTCACCAATGAACCAGTCAATAATGTGATACTGAAAGATAAGGATAAAATCATTGTACCCCGGTTCAAAGTCCAGGAAAAATACGGTCGTCTGTCAAAAAACTATGTGCTGCAATATGGCAATGTTCTGGAAATCACTATAAATGAAATGGCTCTAATGGAAACCAATCCGGCCCAGTCCGAATCCTATGTGCTTGACAGCGAGGGAAACATTTTTCACCGTCTTTTTGGACTGGTTCATCTTGGCGGAATCACGGTTGATAAATCCTCAGAAGTCCTAACTGAAATGGCCAAACGTTATTTTCGTGATCCCATCGTATCGGTTGATGTCCTTGAACTGAGTTCCCGAAACGTATTCATATTTGGATCCGTTCTTCGTCCTGGCATTTACCCCATTGAGGGAAATATTCAGTTAGCAGAATTTCTGGCCAATATTGGCGGTTTAAAAGATGATGCAGATCTTCGTGAAATAGTTGTTACCAGAAGACAGGGACGTCCAATCGAGTTTAATCTCGAGGATTTCCTCTTCAAACGGGATGACAGTAAAAATGTATTTCTGGAAGATGGTGATCGTGTTATTGTACAAAAACGACAGCGTGGATTTTTTGTAAGGCTTTCTGAAAAATTACAGCCGTTTTCAATCATTTTCACATTTATTACCGGTATATTTACAGTGTTCATATTATTAAATTCAAATGTAATCTAAATATAGAGACTCCAATATGGCATCCTATGAATTAAATCTTCGCGACTACTGGCGAATTATAAAGAAAAAAAGAATAATTGTCATCGTGACGGTTGTCATGCTTGGTAGCTTCAGTTTCTTCTTTGCCATGATGAATAAACCAACCCCAATGTACCAATCCGTTGCCAGCCTGAAAATCGAAAAATCCACCGATTTGACCGGTATGTATATGCAGAGTTTTAACTGGTATGCCGGGGATGAAATGGCGACCCGGGGCGAAGAAATTAAAAGCATTCCTATTGTTATGAAAGCCGCCCAGATAATGGGACTTCTGGATTCCACATTGACGGATAAAGAAATTACTAGTAACCCGGAATATTATGATGTCGTCGACAAACTTAAAAAACGAATTAAAACTGAGCAAGAAGGTTTAACCAACATTATCCATATTAAGGTTACCGATTACGACCCTCAACGTACTTCTGATTTGGCTAATGCGCTGGCCTCAGTTTACATCGAAGAAAGTTTTCAGATAAAAAATAGTAAAGCGATAAACGCTATGAAGGCCATTACAAATCAGCTCGCTCAGGCCGAACGGAATTATCAAAATACTGAAAGGAAAATACGGGCATATAAAAATCAAAATAATTTATTATTACTCGAAGGGACTGCCTCGCGATTGAGCGCCGATATCACCGTAGCCCAGCAGGAATTGGATGAGCTGCGATCCGATATTAATCAGATTGATAATATTCTCTTTGAAATCGATCAAAATCCGGATTATATCTACTTTATATCATTTGACCTCCTTCTAAACCGTTCAAATACCGTTTTAACTGCACTGCAATCCCAGCTTAATCAGCTTTCAGTTAATGAACGACAATATTTACAGCATTATACCGAAAATCATCCCACGGTTACCGAAGTCCACCGACAAATTGAATCAAAGCAGCGGCGATTTATTGAAGAATTAAAAACCTATCGTGAGACACTGGTTCAGACTGAAAACAATATATATGAGCGTTGGAAAAGAATGTCCGGTGATTACCGTTCAATTCCGCTGCTGGATTTCACATTGCAGAATATCGAACGGGAAATGGAGATTAATAAAAACCTGTACCAAACCTTGGAGGCCCGTCATCAGGAAGCGCTTATTAAACAGTCCGAATTAGTTAATGAGGTTTTTCTGATCAAACCAGCCTTCCTCCCCACTAGGCCGGTCAATCCGACAATGATCGGGCCAACTACCGCCATTGGAACAGTCATTGGAATTATCCTCGGCGTCATCCTCGCATTCGTTGCCGAAACCCTGGATACAACCTTTAGCACTATCGACGACATTGAAAAAACTCTGGATACTACTGTTCTCGGAATTGTACCCTATGTTGATATCGAAGAGATCAAGGAACAATTATTAGAAAAAATCGATTCACCAATCTCCGATGAAATTCTGGAAATGCAGGCCCGCCTTGTCTCGCACT
>CAZAKB010000039.1:19398-22994 GCA_964485475.1 uncultured bacterium | reverse complement strand
TCGATATCGCGTGGTATGAGCAGAAAGCCGTGGCGGTTCTTCTAGCGCTTCTCTTCCTGGGCATCAAAGGTATCCGGCTCGGGCCCACTTTGCCGCCCTTCCTGTCACCCAATGTTGCCAAAGTGCTGGTTGATAATTTTGATATCAAACCCACCGGGGATGTCAAAACCGACATCGCTGCAATGATGGCCGGAAAGTAATCAATTACAAAAAATACGCGGACCTTAAATGAAAATAACGAACATCACCGACTTCACACCCTTCTACAATATTTTCCTCGTCGCTGGTCAGCAGATTCACCAATCCGATCAGCTGACAAATATGGCAATTGGATCGCTGCGATTATTGGTCACACAGTGGCGACTTTCGGGATTTGTGTTTGAATTGGATGTGGAAGGAAAAATTTTGACCCAGTCCTTAAGAAGCATTTTAACAAAGGAATAAATCATGAAAATCAGTCTGGATAAACTGTTTAAATTTCCCGTCATGAATCTTATCATTCTGTTACTTATTACGATATTTTTAGCTCAGGTAATGACGTCAAGATCCCGAATGGAAACTGATTTAGATAAATACATGCCTCAAAATCATCCGGCTTTCATTTATAGCGATCAAGCTGAGTCAATATTCAATATCAAAGACGGCATTATCATCGCCATTGAAAATCCAGACGGTATCTACAACCACGGAACATTGAGTAAGATCAAAGACATCACCCGAAAATTGGGAAAAATGCCCGAAATCGATAAGGATGATGTCACATCCCTCTATACTGCCGATAATATCGTCGGAACTGAATACGGAATGGATGTGAAGGCTTTTTATAAAAAAACTCCGACATCCGCAGAAGATTTGGCAAAATTACAGCAGAATGTACGCAGCAACGATATGATATTCGGCCGAATCGTATCCGAGGATGAAACCGTTTCCGTGATTGTCGCTAACATTGGAGACGATGTTTTTTCTCAGCAGTTTTATGATGATATTCTAAAAATGGCAAAATCTTTTGAAGGTCCGGAAAAACTGTATGTTGCCGGAACCCCGATTGTTGAAGGCACTATGGCCTATCTGGGTCCAAGGGATATGAAAAAAATGGTCCCCATCGTTATTCTGGTTATTATATTGGTGCTTCTATTCGTATTACGCAGTCTGAAAAACTCATTCTTTACACTACTGGTCGTCGTGCTAAGTGTAATCTGGACGTTTGGGCTGATGGCCGCAATCGGCATTCCCATCTATGCAGTTTCTACAATGATACCGGTTATGTTAATAGCGATTGGCGTGGCAGACGGAATTCATCTTTACAGTCATCTCGACCTCTATTTGGCAAAACATCCCGGCGCGTCAAAACGTGAAGCCGTGGCCGATATGCTGAAAGGTATGTGGAAACCGGTGATGATGACGTCAGTTACGACGGCAGTAGGATTTATCTCCCTGCTAACCTCAGAAGTCTATCCAATTAAATATTTCGGCTTATTCACGGCATTCGGTGTCATAGCGGCAATGTTCTTCTCATTGATCTTGATCCCTTCTGGTATTCTGGCATTCGGCCTCCCAAAACGTAAAAGGTCTCACAAGAACAAACAAAGAAATGAGGACCAATTATCTTACCGGTTTGCAGACACCATCGTAAAGTATAAATATCTCACGCCGATTCTGACCGCAGTCATTATTGTCATATCATTATGGGGTGTGAGCAAGGTTTGGATCAATTCCAGCTTTCTGGAAAAATTCGAAAAAGACAGTGATATTGTCATGACCGATAAATTTATAAATGAACACTTCGGTGGAACGAGTATGCTCAATGTGATAATTGAAGCTGTTGATCAGGATAAATTTAAACAGCCGGAGGTCCTGAGGGCAGTCAGCCGATTGCAGGAGGATGTTGAAAATCTGTCAATGGTGGGAAATTCATTCTCATTAGGAGATTATCTGAAACGAATGAACAAGGTGATGCACGCCGACGATAAGGCTTACAATATCATCCCTGATTCTAAGGAACTCATCGCTCAATACCTCCTACTGTATGAAATGTCAGGTGACCCGGAGAACCTATGGAAAGTAATAGACTATAACTTTGCCAAAGCCAACCTGACATTCCAGATAAAAAGTGACAACTCAAAAGTGATTAAAAATGTGATAGCCCAAATTGAGAGTCATCGCCCGGAGTTGGAGGCTTTGGATTTAAAAATAAATTTCGCCGGTTCCGGATATAAGGCTCTGGTTTTCACTGACTTAATCCTCGAAGGGCAGATAAAAAGCTTGTTGATGTCACTGGGCATTATCATTGGCCTTTTGTCGTTGATGTTTAAAAAAATATCTATCGGTTTGATCGGTTCAGTCCCCATTATCCTGACATCATTAATCAGTTTCGGCATTATGGGATTGGTGAATATTCCGCTCAGCACTACGACTGCCTTGCTATCAAGCATCGCAGTTGGTATCGGTATTGATTACGCCGTTCACTTCATCGAACGCTACAAGATCTACGCGCAGCAGACAAATGACAAACAGAAAACCATCAGCCTGACCATGCATCATTCGGGACGAGCCATCATTTTCAATGCCTTTGTAGTGATTGCCGGGTTTCTTGTCCTGCTCTTTTCGGTATTCCCACCAAACCGCCAACTGGGTGCCCTGGTTTCTCTAAACATGTTCACCAGTTTAGTCGGCACCATTACCATCATGTTTTTACTGCTGTATAAAAGCAATATCTATTTCAATAACAGGAAAGGCTAATCCCATGAAGACACAACATTCACTCATTTTTACTATTCTAATAACGACTACTGTTATCTTTTCTCAAGAGAATCTCACCGGACTGCAGGTTATCAATAAAGTCTATAACCGTCCAACTGGCAAAGACCAGGCAGCTGAATTGACAATGTCGTTGATTAATTCACGGGGCGACGAACGGATTAGAATAATCCAGCAATTCTCAAAAGACTATGGTGATTCAGAAAAGAAAATCATGTTTTTTAAATCTCCGGCCGACGTTCGGAATACATCATTCATGAACTGGAGCTATAACAATGAGGAAAAAGACGATGACCAGTGGATTTATCTGCCGGCTTTAAAAAAGATAAAACGAATCTCCAGCGATAGTAAAAGCGATTATTTCATGGGCTCGGATTTCACCTATGACGACCTTGGCGACCGGCATCCATCCAAAGACACCCATACATTTATCGGGGAAGAAGTGCTTGGCGGCGAAAATTGTTACATTATCGAAAGCGTTCCAAAGGGAGAAGACTATATGTATTCCCGCACCGTCACATGGATTATCAAAGACAAATGGATCGGATTGAAAAAGGAATTCTATGATGAAGATGAGGACTTGCTGAAAATTCTCACTGTGAAAAACTATAAATCTATCAGCGGTTACTGGATCATTCTTAAGACCGAAATGCATAATATTCAAAAAAATCACACTACCCATATGGAACTCAGTAATGTAACGATAGATAACGGAATTTCGGATACACAGTTTACCGAGCGAATGATGAAAAGAGGAATCTAAGATGCCCGTAAGCAAAATAATTCCGACAGTACTGTTAACATTTTTTATCCTGACAATTGCTTCCTTTGGTGAGACG
>CAZAKB010000039.1:0-19298 GCA_964485475.1 uncultured bacterium | reverse complement strand
TCCGACAGTACTGTTAACATTTTTTATCCTGACAATTGCTTCCTTTGGTGAGACGGTAAATCTGAATGGCTACGTCCGGAACTACACCGGAATGCTGCTCAATGAAAACACCGAATTTTCCATTATCCAGAATACATTTAATCTGAAACTGGAGCAGAGCCGGAACCAGGTTGCATTCAGTATAAATCCGTATATTTATCAAAATTCCGACAGGGATCTTGATATCAATCTGCGGGAAGCCTACCTCGATATATTTTTTGACCATACGGATTTCCGCTTGGGCAAGCAGCAAATCATATGGGGAAAAGCGGACGGCGTTTTCATTACTGATATCATTTCTCCAAAAAATCTAAGCGAATTTCTGCTGCCCGATTTCGACGAGATTCGTATGGGCATTACGGCGCTGAAAGCAGACTACTACCTCGGTAATCACACACTGGAAGCCGTTTGGATTCCGGCGTTTACAGCCACAGTTGCGCCAAATGCCGGTTCTATCTGGTACAAAACACCTGTTTTTCCCATCGCTCCGATTTTTGATTATTCATTTAAAGCAGTATCTCCCAGTCTGGAAAACAGTGAACTCTTTGCCAAGTTTTCCGCCATGACGTCTGTAATCGATTTTGAAGTGATGGGTGGTTATGCCTGGGACGATGATCCCACAATGCATGTCAAAAAAACAATCGATCCTGCGACTCTGCAGTTGTCTTCAATTACAGTGATTCCCCAACATCATCGGCTGGGCATCGGTGGCGGTAGTTTCAGTAGCACACTTGGAGCAATAATATTTCGTGGTGAAAGCGCCTATTACAGCGGTAAATACTTCCAGACCGATGACATATCGGCAACTGACGGTATTATCAAAAAGAATTATCTGCATTATTTGCTGGGACTGGATTTTAATATCGGTGAAATACGCATCAGTTCCCAAGTCATTCAGCAGGCAATTCTGAATTATGATAATCAAATTGTGAATGATGAATTCGAAAATACTGCTACTATTCTGATCAGCCGAACCTTTCTGCGCGAGACCCTGAAGATGGAGTTGTTTTCCTATATTGGCTTAAGCAACCAGGACGCCCTGATCCGACCGAAATTGACCTATGATTTCACCGACGGATTTCAGATTTTACTCGGAGCAAATATATTTACAGGTCGGGAAGGACGCTTTGCTCAATACGATGACAATGATATGATTTACTGTAAAGTAAAATACAGCTTTTAATTTTTATGGAAATAATCCATCAGGCACCCTATTTTAATGCAATGATAATATCAACCGTCTTAGATTTCTGCCTTTTCTGAAATATAATTTCTGCGACACGAGAATTATGAACATTACGGCAATGAACCGACTCAATAGAGAAATCCTCACAAAAAACATCATGATCCGCATGTACTGCAGGGCGCATCATCATCCGGAAAATGGGTTATGTCCGGATTGTCAGGATCTCATGAAATACTCCAACAAGCGTTTGGAAAAATGCCCTTTTGGTTATAACAAACCAGCCTGCAGCCGCTGTACCGTTCATTGCTATAGTGATATCTACCGCAGACAGATTCGGGAAGTCATGCGTTTCGCCGGTCCGCGCATGATCTGGCGACATCCGATTTTGGGAATACAACATATGATCCATTTACTAAAATGATATATAAATCCTTGCACTGTTATTTATAAAACTGTATTTTCGAAGTATGAAATTCACACAAAATACAAATCAATTTTATCGGAGATATTTACAGAAATTTTTACTTCCATTTCTATTCCTATATTTCATTATTTCTTCCTTCAGTTCAATTTTCCATAATCATGATGAAGACTTCGAATTTCATGACGATTGCCCGGCCTGTATCTGGGAATCCCAGTCCCAGTCTGATTTTTCCGAAGTTCTCAGCTTTATCAATAATCTCCTGAATCCGGTCGAACAAATTACATTTTTTACTGAATTTGAAGAAACCCTTCGAGTCCAGAATGCTATTCAGGATTCACACTTTTCCCGCGCTCCCCCCATTGCCGTATAGGCACCAACTTAATTCTCTCTTAAATATTTAGAACTCTCAAACCCACAAAGGGGAAAAATATGCGTAATAAATTTTTGCATATACTATGTATGCAATTGTTCATACCTTTCAGCCTGCTTCTGGCTCAGCAAAGCACGATGGAAGACCTTCAGTCTGAAGTCAACCTTCTGAAGAAACAGGTTGAAATTTTAAAAGCCGAAAAAGAGAAAGAGGCGGCGGTTTCCGAACTGGAGGAACTCCTGCAGGACGCCGGGGCAATGGCCCAGGAAAAGAAGAAGGACGAAAATCTGACAACTCGCGTCTTCCGGGGTGGGCAACGACAGCTCCAGGCATTAAATCCGAATATCAGCCTGACCGGTGATTTTGTTGGCAGCATAACGTCAGGAAACAGTTCCCTGCTGATCGAGCCAAGTGAATTTACTGATGGTCGCAACCGCTTCACAATGCGGGAAGCTGAATTTCATATCATCGCACCTCTGGATCCATTTACCCGTGGCAAGTTCTTCATGGGTGTTCCCGGCGATGGAAGTCTCGAGATTGAAGAAGCTTACATGGAATGGCTTAACCTGCCGGCCAATATCAACTTGAAAATCGGCAAATTTCTCCATCAATTCGGGATACTCAACCGCTGGCATACTCATGGTCTGCCCCAGATTGACCGACCGAGTGCGCTGACCAATCTGTTCGGTATGGATGGTCTGGCTGGAACAGGGCTAAGCGCCAATATTCTTTTACCACCACTTTTAGCACACGTCAACAGTCTTGACCTTGAAATCAGTACCGGTGGGGATGGTATCTGTTTCAGTGACACAGGTAATAATATCCTGTTAGTTGGTCATCTTAAAAATTATTATGATGTAAATCGAAATAGCTATATCGAAATCGGACTGTCCGGTGCTCAGGGATTTAATGATAATGCCCTGAAATACCAGACACAGCTCGCCGGATTAGACCTCGCTTACAAGTGGGTACCAATTGGCCGCGAACATTATCGGGCCATTGAATGTCGCAACGAAATCATATTCAGTCGTATGGAAACCGCACAAGGTAATCGAGACCGTCTGAATTTCTACTCCTACATCAGCAATCGACTGGGAATGCGCTATTGGGTCGGACTGCGGTACAGTTATTCGGAATTGCCCTGGGATGCCGCAAAAAAAACCGAATGGGATCTGAGTCCCACACTCGATTTCTGGCAAAGCGAATTTGTCATGTTGCGACTGCAATACAGCTACACTCAACGAAGCTATGCTGAGAATGATTATAGCATCATGCTGCAGACTGTCTGGTCCATGGGACCGCACAAACACGAAGCCTATTAACAGAAATGAAAGGAATCGATATGCGATCAATTAAAAATATAACCCTATTCCTAATAAGCCTTCTTCTGCTGCTACCTGATGCAATACAGGCTGAAAATCATTATCCGCTGAAGGTAGTCACTTCCTTCTCTGATTATGCTGCTATCGCCCGGGAAATTGGCGGAACATACATTACCGTGGATTATCTGTCTCATGGCGACCAGGACCCCCATTTTGTACCGCCAAAACCCAGCCTGGCAATGAAGTTGCGGGATGCTGATATGTTTGTGACCACCGGACTGGACCTTGAAATGTGGGCAACGACACTTCAGGACAAAGCCCGCAACAAGAATATCATGGACGGGGCCATCGGCTACGTCACAACGTCACACGGCATTGAACTTTTACAAAAACCAACAACAGCCCTGAGCCAGGCCGAGGGTGATATTCATATTTATGGCAATCCCCATATCCATACCAGCCCTCTCAACTGGAAGCAGATCAGTGAAAACATCATGATCGGTCTGCAAAAAGTCGATCCTGTCCATGCCGACGAATACACCGCCAATCAAAAAGCCTTTGTTGATAAAGTTGATCGCGCCATGTTCGGTGATGAGTTGGTTGATCTGATAGGCGGCGATAAACTGACCGCCCTGTTAAACGCGGGCACCTTATTTGATTTTCTTGATAAGAATTATCAAGGCACACCCCTATATAATCGTTTGGGCGGCTGGCTCCGAAAAGCCGAAATTTTTCGTGATGAAGAGGTCATCGCTTATCATAAAAACTGGGTTTATTTTACACATGATTTCGGATTAATCGTCGTCAATTACATTGAGGACAAACCGGGTATCCCTCCGACTCCCAAACATGTTGAAAACCTGATCCGGACGATCAAAGACCGCGATATTCGGATCATGCTGGTGGCTAATTATTTCGAAAAACGCAAGCCTATGACGATTGCTGCAAAGACCGGCATAACACCTCTCCTCCTTCCGCTCTCGGTCGGCGGTGCTCCGAATACCGAGGATAATTTTAAGCTGGTTGATTTGTGGATTGATCAGATTAACAAAGCCATGGGCAATTAATTCAGGAGAGATTATTTTGCAAACACTATCATTTCTGGCAATTCAGATCATACTGCTCTTTATCGTCACATCCGTGCACACTTATTTAGGATTGCATATCATCCGGCGGGGTATCATTTTTTGCGATTTAGTGCTCGATCAACTGGCAGCATTTGGCGTCATCGTGGGTATCGGAATCGGTATTAGAGGCGGAACCATCGGTTCTTATCTGCTTTCCTTTCTTGCGGTACTCTTCGGTTCATACATTTTGGCCTATGTCAAGCCTAAAAACCGATCGATCCCTCATGAAGCCGTCATCGGAATTACCTATGGTCTGGCGCTAGTGACATCGTTATTGGCAGCCGATAAAATGACTGGTGGTGCAGCCTATGTCACCCAGACACTGTCCGGTTGTATGTTGTGGATCAACTGGCCACTGGTTTGGATAACTGCTATTTGTTACCTTTTGCTGGGACTGTTTCATTTTCGTTTTCGTAAGCGCTTTATCTCAATTACCGAAGGAAGTGTCATTAAAAATGAAAACCGATGGGACCTGCTTTTCTTTATCACTCAGGGGATTATTACCGTACTGATTGTTCCGATCGCCGGAGTGTTGCTGGCTTACAGTTTTTTAATGATTCCGGCTGCTATCGCGCTGCTCTTCACCCATGATTGGAAACACTCGTTATATATTGGCTGGGCTACCGGATTCCTGGCATCCATAGCAGGTTTGTTTTCATCCTATCACTTCGATCTGCCCTATGGTCCCAGTCTAGTACTGGCATTGGGTGTTTTCTTCTTCGGTGCCATCATCATACGGCTTATACTACCGGCGGCCACAACACAAAATTAAGGAATCAGAAATCATGCACGAAATCTTTCATTTTATAGCTGTCCCGTTTCTCATTAGTCTGTCGATGATCGGCATTCTCAGTTATTTTGGAATTCATGTGCTGGAACGGGAAATCATATTCATCGATATTGCCCTGGCGCAGATGGCAACAGTGGGGTCAGCCCTGGCCTTCTTCATCTGGCATGTGGAGGAAAACAATTGGATAGCCTATCTCCTAGCGTTAGGATTTACTATTATCGCCTCCTATTTTTATGCAGTTACCCGAAAAAGAATTAAGCAAATCCCACAGGAAGCCATTATCGGCGTTACTTACGCCATCGCCGCTGCCGGGGCGCTATTCATGCTCGGGTTGGCTTCCGGTGGTGACATCCACATGGAAGAAATGCTGACCGGTCACATTCTCTGGGCCGGCTGGCATGACCTATTCATCTGCGTGCTGATTTATAGCATCATCGGACTCTTCCATTGGATTTTTCGCAAACGGTTCAAGGAAATATCCCAAAATTATCACAATCAATCCGGGAAAAGTACAAGGACCGAATTTTGGGATTTTTTATTCTACGTTAGTCTTGGATTTGTGATTACTTATTCGGTGCGGCTGGGAGGCGTTCTGGTTGTCTTCACCTTTTTAATCATCCCGTCAACCTTTTCAGCACTTTTTTTTACAAAATGGTCAAGCCGTCTGGTTCTGGCATGGCTTATGGGAATTATTGCGATTCTGGGCGGACTCATCGCTTCTTTTGCCGGTGATTTTTCCTTTGGACCTTCTATAGCAGCCTTTTTAGGACTGGAGCTGCTGGTTGCAGCTTTTATTGTAAAGAGACAATCAGTAAAAGTATAGTGTGTGTTTATTATTGAGAGGAATGACAATGCCTGAGAAAATCACATTGGAACTTGGCGACATCCAAAAAACATTGCTGCTGCCTCTCTGGGGCCGGGCAATAGAAACTCAAAAGAAAAAACCGCTTCTTATCGATAAGACAGCGCTCTCAATTATCCAATCCATCCCTTATGATTTCACCACCATCACCCAAAATATCAGCAAAATCAGTCAGGCATCCTGGATCGCCCGAAGTATCTATTTTGATCAGAAAATCAAAGCATTTATCAGCCGGTATCCGGAAGCGACGATTGTCAATGTCGGCTGCGGTCTCGATACGACCTTTGATCGTATTGATAATGGCAAATTACACTGGTTCGATCTCGATCTACCGGATGTCATTGATCTGCGAAAGCAGTACATTCCAGAAACCGACCGCCGAAAATTTATTGCCGCTTCTGTATTTGATCAGGAATGGTTTAGTGCAATCAATGTCACAGAGCATCTGATGCTTATATTCGCCGGAGTGCTCTATTATTTCGAAGAAAAGGATATCAAGCAACTTTTTAAACGCTTCGCAGACACGTTTCCCGGCGTGGAAATTATTTTTGACTACAGTTCAGACCGAGGCGTGGATCTTGCCAATAAAATGGTAATCAAACGCGGCGGCATGGACGAATCAGCCAAACTGGTCTGGGGTATCCAGGATATTCACGAAATGGGAAGCTGGAATATCGGAATCAAAGTACTCGACTCTATACCGATGTTCCATGACCATAAAAAGAATTACCCGTTCTACAAACGCGTCGGGATGAACATTTCCGACTCAATGAAAATCATGTCGTTGGCGCATATCCGGATCAGCTAATAATTCTATTCTCCCGGAGGTGAAGCCTGCCCCGAGAATCGGGGAACCTCCGGGAGGATAAGTACGATTAATGATCGCAGAGATTCACACCACTTTCAAGATCGCCGGCCAGATATGTTTTCACAATCTCATTGGGATCGGTGATTGTCACACCATAATAGACATCGATACTGTTCTGGTGAAACAGATCCTGAGCCCGATTGCCCATACCGCCGCCAATCACGACCGTGACGCCCATTTCATGCAACCAACGTGGAAATACGCCGGGTTCATGGGCCGGAGGTGCCAGTTTCTCTGATTTTACGACGTTGCCCTCTTTCACTTCATAAATGCCAAATTCTTCACAGTGTCCAAAGTGTGAAGACAATTGTCCACCTGTCAGGGGAATTGCGATTTTCATACTATTTTCCTTTCAATGTTTTTTGTTTTAAAACTCAATACAAAGGGAACGGACCCGATGGATAATACCGCCATGATTTTATAACTGACGACTAATCCAAAACGGTCAGCGAACCAACCCACGAGAAGAACCATTACAGAACTGAGCACAAAACTGAATGTCATATAGACGCCATTGACCAGAGACATATGTTTTGTGTCATGATCGTGCACCAGCGCCAATAGTACCGGGCCGCTGGCAAACAGAAAGAATCCTGTTACCACCAGGATCGGGATAGTCAGAATACCATCAGAATAAATGAACAACACCATCAGGATAGGATTTAAAATGGCGATGATCAGAAGCGCTTTTTTACGGCCAATACGGTCCGATACAATTCCCGCTAAAAAGGTCCCGGCCGCGCCGGACAATTGTAATATCGCTAAAGAGATACCGGCCATCCATAGGCTTGCGCCATTGAATGTCAGATAGGTTGGTAAATAAATTGTCAGTGCCGATTTCATCCCGGCCCGGAAAAAAATAAATCCGCCAATGGATATAAAAAAGGGGACCATTTTCCTGATCGTTCGGCGGGCACTGATATCCCCGGATTTTGAAAAATCCTTGCGGATGTCAATTCTGTGAATTTTAAAATAGAGTACAACCGATGTCAGAACTCCGAATGGAATCAGACGGTAGGTCCCTTCCAATCCCCAAAGCGATATAGCGCCAAGAATCGTCAGCGGCCCCAGAGTCCGGGCAATTTCACCACCGAGCATGTAATAGCTCATGCCCTTGCCAATCTGTCTGCCGGAGATACGTTTGACCATTACCGGCGACGGCACATGAAAAAGCGTCGATCCGATACCGGCCATAAATATTAGTATGGCCAGCACAATGTAGTGGGGCGCCAGGCCCAGTAAACTCATGGAAACGGCGGAAATCGTGGGTGCAATAATGATGAAATACCGGACACAGACCCGGTCCGCAAGCAAACCGATAAATGGATTCGCCAGTGCTGGAATTTTGCGAAAGATGTCCAGTAAACCGGCCTGTAACAGGGATATTCCCAGGTTATTGATGATTAATGGCAGAATCGGCGCCAGAAATGAGGCGTAGATATCATGCACCAAGTGGGCAATGGATATCGTAACGATATTACCGGTTTGAAATGTGCGTTCTTTTTTCCTCATAGTATGCTTTACAATTTCCGCATTTTCTCCTTAATGAAATCCACATTCAAGATTACGGAATTATTCTATTCCTTAAAGGTTTTGACTGGGTTTTTCCCTGTATTCACCAAGTAAGCTATTAACTTTTTCCAGTAATACATCAGGATTCACCGGTTTGTCCAGAAACACATCTACTGGCAGATAGTCTTTATCCGGTGCAAAGCGATAAGGCACCTGTTTCTGATCATGGATGCAACTCAGAATAATAATCGGCAAATCCATCAATTTTAGTTTTTCACGAATATCTCTTGCCAGTTCAAAGCCTTCGAATTCCGAAGGCATCATAACATCCAGAACCACTAAATCTGGGGTGTTTTCCTGAATCTTGCGAAATCCCTGTTCAGGACTGGCTGCTGTCTCAATGTGAAAATCCTTGTTTTTTAAAAACAGAGATGTGATTTCCAAAAAGTCCACATCATCATCGATAATCAGGATCTGTTTCATACTTGCTCCTTTGCTTTCATCATTTTACCGATCGCAGCTTCAGCGGCGTTCACGATGCCATAAGCAATCGGAGAGGCGGTGATCAGGGGATGTGTTCCCGATTGAAACATTGCAATCTGTTCAGCCGTCATCCGGTTCTGGACACAGGCGGAAATCGCATTCATCGTCTCTCCGGCACTGGCGTCGCCCCGAACCTGACCGCCTAAAAGAACGCCGGAATTGACTTCAAAAACCAGTTTGATTTTAATTTTTGCGGCACCTGCCAGTTTTCCGGGATGTCTGTTAACACTTTCATTTACAGCACTGATGACATTATATCCGTGGTCCTTTGCCATTTTTTCCGTCAGACCGGCAGTACCAAGAGCCAGACTGCCTACAGCGGTTCCCCAAACTCCAATAGTTCCCGGTGTTTCACGAGTGATACCAAAGACATTGGCCCCGGCGACTCTCGCTTCAAGAGTAGCGATGGAAGCAAGTCTTAATGCCGATGACTTGCCACCAAAGAAAGAGACTTTTTCGGCGCAATCACCACAGGCAAAAATATCCGGATCACTAGTACGCATCGCACGATCCACAACAATACCGCCGGTTAAACCGATACGCAATCCGGCGTTTTTCGCCAGGTCAGCGTTCGCAACGGCCCCAATTCCTAAAATAACCATGTCAGCATCTATCGTCTTGCCATCGGCAAGGGTTACACTTTCGACCTGTTTTTCGCCATCTATAGACACGACTTTCGACCCGGTAAAGATATTGATCCCGCGTGATTGCAGTTTTTCTTCCATCTCAATACAAAATTCTTCATCATAGGATTGGGAAAGGCAATGCTTCTCAATTTCTACCACACTGACATTCTCAACGCCGGATTTCTTTATCTCATCACTTATTTCAATACCAATAAAACCGCCTCCAATGACAACGACATTTTTTACAGTCTTAAGTTTTTCCTGAATGTCGGCAAGATACTGAACATCTTTCAGAACTGCATAAACGCCTTTTTTATCATGCCCCGGAATCGGCGGCATTGCCGGATAACTACCGGTCCCAAGGATTAATTTATCATAAGCAAATTCCTCTGACTCAGTTTTGACAACTTTATTCTTTCGATCAATACTCTCAACCTGGCTGATATGCAAACCAATATTCATTTTTTCGTACACCATATCCGGAATCAGGTCTTCGTGAGGTCCTTCCAGTGAACCAAAAATATAGGGAATTCCACATGGAATCAGTACTCGATCCTCTTTGCGAATCACTAAAATATTTTTTGGGGGATAATGTCGTCGAACTGTCTGTGCCGCCGTCAGCCCGGCCGCACTGCCACCTACTACAATTACATCATACGTTTTCACATTCTTTCCTTTCATTTTAATCTGTTATCTGTTGATTGACTAGTTAATTTCCATTATGTTTTATTTCAAGTGTATTCCTCTATTTCTCCAACACAATAGAATTTTAAAAGTTTCTCTCTTAGCCATAGATATTGAGGTCCACTCATATATGTTTCCCATTTCTACATAAAACAATGGCACCGGTTTAAAATCCAATTCCAATAAACAACAGTCCGACAATTAACCCGACTACGACATTAATCCCTTTTACCAGCAGAAACGACCGTTTTGATTCTGCTAGTAACGGGATCATGCCATGTCCATCCTGAACGATCGAACTCGCCAGTAATATGCTGAATGGCAAAGTCCCGTTAAAAAAGAGCGTCACAAACACCAGGTGCGGACCCGATTCGGGAATAATTCCAATCAAAACGGCAATTAACAATGTGATAGCCAGATTACTGGCTATCCAGGCTGAAATATCAATATGCTGCATAAGCAACCCGACGATTAACAGGGTTCCGAATGTCCATAAAAAGATTTTGGGGATATGTACTCTGACAATGTGATTCCACAAGTGCTCTTTTAGAAAATGTTCCGGTACCGTGCTGACAATAAAAAGCGACACCAGTATCGAAATCAACAGAGAAAATCTTACCCAATTCCAGTCCGTTGGCCCGATTTTACCGGTGATTATCACCGCGGACAGCATTAGAATGATTATAACCAGCAGAACCCTTTCCATCGACGAATGATGCAACTGTCTTCTAATTTCACCCCTAGGAAAACAGACATAGTTATCTTCTTCATGAAGGGGAAAATTATTTTCACTGAGTTGGCCTGGTTTTTTCGGAAATTTGATAAATTTATCGGTTAAAAATCCGGCGATTATACCAATCAAAAACGTCAACACAATTAATAACAGGGCTTTCCCGGGAAACATCGCCAGCATGACAAAGGCCTCATCACCGCTGGTGGCAATCATTGTCGCCACCAAAGCCCCAAGAGACATCATCCCATGGGAAAAAAGAGTCACCGCCGTAAATGCACCAAGGCAACCGGGAATCGCCCCCAACAGTGCAGCAACTACGTACTGCATCCACTTGCCCCTTTTCATAACGTCATGCCAGACTCCCCGGGTCTGAACATTGATATATTCGATCACTAGCATCATGACAAAGATGAAACCGGTGATCATGAGACTCTGTTTGAAAGCGCTAAAAACTATCATCTCGTACTTCGATTCAAATTTTGTATTACCATCATGGTTACTCTCACCACATGATTTGATTCAACTAATTTTAACTCAAAAATCTCTGCGATCTCTGCGTACTCCGCGGTAAACAATTCAACTAATTACGATTTTCTCAGAATACAATGATTTCGATCGGCACCTTTTTCCCATTCCGTAACAATCGTATCCCAATTATGTTTCAGCCGCTCCAGAGCGTCTTCTATGGATTCATCATTCATAATCACACACACGAATTTTTTCCGGATGCGCTTAATGTTAGGACCGAATACTTTTGAAACGACAACCTTCACATTTTCCTGTTTTAATAATCCCGCAACTCCCATGGCTTTTTCCGGATTCGCATGGACATCTTCCGGCTCTTCAATCACATTTTCAACTCTCTTGATAAACTGGACACTGGATTTCGTCAGTTTGTAGATATCAAAATAGTTTGCATCCCCAAAATGCCGATCGATAAAATTTTCGCCATTATCCGTAGCAACTGCTACAATCATTTCATTCATTTTATCTCAATTTCTAAAAGTTTTAACCTTGCTTAATCTCAAACCGGTTTCCCGATCTATCCATGACAAAGACAATGTCAAAAGGATCACGCTCAATCACGGTCACCGGAAAATCCTTCGCCCGGCAGGCAGCAATCAGCGCTTGCCGATTCTCACTGACAAAACAAATATGGTCCCAGACAACATCGGGTTTTTCTTCAGATAAAAACAGTTCAATGAACAAATTATCAATTGTCCCCGCAACGACCTGAATGTCATGATCCTGCCGAAATATTTGCTCCGCAAGATCTCCATTCAACGTAAATTCCTTCTGAATTTCCATGTCCAAAATATCTTGGTAAAATTCCCGGATATCTGCTTTATCGGTAATGGTCAATCCCAAATGTTGAAATTTAACTGGCATCTAATTACCATTCCTTTTCAAAATAATAGCACCGGTATTGACGCCAATATCCCGGGCAATTACCGGACATTTGGCTTTTAATAAAAAATAGATCGGGCGTTTTTCAGTCGAAAGCCCTTCATAATTACCCTGTCCCTTAGCAATAACCAGGTCAGCATCTTTGAATAGTTCACAAAATTCCCGAGTACAACTTTCAAGGATCGTTCCCGGTGCCGTACTGCCCGAAGAATAGATGTGTGCAACCTTATCCAATCCTGCCGCGACAGCGTCATCAAAGATTACATCATTCAACACGGGCTCCTCACGTACAATATACACTGTCGGCTTACCCATCGTCTCAATCAGTAAGCGGTCAAAAACCGATTCACCGGCATTATCACCAATATAAAGGATATTTTGAGCCCGTTTAATAGCGCTGCGAAAAGGTTCAATATCACAAATTTCAAATGCCTTATCAATAGTTTCCTGAATCTCTTCGCCGATATCATAATCGTCACTGATTCCAAAATCGATCACATTCCCGGCAATCGCCAAACGAATAGCAGTCATCAAAGGATCACCTGAACTGGCCACCATCTCTTTTAATTGTGGATAAATACTTAACACTTCCTGAGTACTGCGGGTTTTCACTGCAGCCAGAGGATCATTTTGACCACTGATTTCTCTCACTTTCTTAAAAATGATCTCACCGGTTTCCGGTGGTGTATTCGTCAGAGGAATATCCTTCAGCATCATCCCAACTTCATCGATTAACTGCTTTAATATCACCTCATCTTTCGTAACCCAGCGGCCACTACGCAGGGCCTGATTCACAAAACAGGGGAAACAATCCAGATATGTTCTCATTTTTTACTCGTATTTTCCAGATATACTTTTTTACCTAATTTTTGAAATTGTCTCGTTCCTCCGCCTTTTTGAATAATATCCAAAACTCTCCTGTCAAATTTCTCGAATACCGAGCCAAATATAATTTTTATATTGCTCCATACAAAGAGATAGGGATCCATTATCGACGAGGGACCTAACAAAAAAACATCACAATCGGTCGATACGTTCGCCATGATACGGGAAAAAGATTGGTTAAACATTGTCGTGGACGATACAATTAGGGCATCTGCCATAGGAAAAAATTTGCTTTGATCCGAAACAGCACTCAAAGCCGGATCGTTTTTAATCCGATCAAATACCGTCAGCGGAATTTCTTTTTCCTGAAATTTTTCAAGCAATGGCCGAAACAAGCCAATCATTCCGATCTTTTTGTATCGGGAAAAATCGACTTTATCGAAAATGTCGGATGCTTCATCGTATTGATGATGATAGTTGAACAAAGCGTTATAATACGCATTGAGCAGGATTCGATACCGCAAGTCATCCAACTTTGGCTGCGTCAGATCGAGTTCCGTGTAATCAATGTGAATTCCCAAATTTGCACAAACTCCGATATTCCCATTTTTCAGCATTATGGCAGAATAGCGGGCCCCGCTAACCATTGATTCCAGCAGAGAAACATCGAGTCCGTGGCTTTCATAAAAGCGGCGTATGGGTTCAATGGTATTTGTGCTTTGAGTATAATCCACGATGTCAGCCGAAGTATTTCTCCATTCTGTCAAAAGCCAAATTGATCATCTCTTCCGGAACACAGAAGGAGAGACGCAGGTGGCTTTCACCCGTCGGACCGAAAGCAATACCGGGTGTGGCAGACACCTGAATATCCCGCAAAAGTTGCTTACAGAAAGCCAGGGAATCACGACCTTCCGCTAGTTTGATCCTGGGAAACATCAGATAGGAACCGCCCGGTTTGACATAATCAAATACTTCAGGCAATTGATCCAGCCGCTCACACATCAAATTGCGGGCGCTAAAATAGTGCTGCCTGAACTCCGATATGCAATCCTGACTCCCCTGAAGGGCTGCAATCGCGGCATACTGGGACACCACAGGAGCACAAATTGCCAGCGGGATATGGGCTTTCTTCATTTGGGCGATAACTGTCTCGTCGGCGTGAACATAACCAACCCTCCATCCAGTCATGGCATAGGTTTTTGTCATTGTATAAGCACTAATGACCTGTTTTTTCATCTCCGGCATAGAGGCAATACTAAAATGCCTGTTTCCATCAAAAATGAAGTATTCATAAGCCTCATCCGTAATCACCATCAAATCGTGTTCAAGGGCAATTTCCGCCAGCTGCCGCAATTGACTTTCCGGAAAAACGGTACCCGTCGGATTATTCGGATTGCAGTACATGATGGCCCGGGTTTTATTCGTAATAGCAGATCGGACCGCTGCGATATCCAGTGCGAAATTCTGTTCCTCAATTAAAGGTACCATGACCGGTTTTCCCGATGCCAGTTCCACCTGACGGATATGTGTAGAATATGTGGGGCTCGGCAGAATCACTTCATCTCCCGGATCAATTGTCGCCAGAACGGCTGCCGCTAATCCTTCAATCGCTCCCACGGTCACGAGCAATTCATCCGCTTTTCCCTCGATATTATTATCTCGTTTCAGTTTACGAACAATTTCTTCTCGCAATTGCAACAGACCTTCACTTGCGGAGTATCCCCCGGTCAAACCTTTCTGAATCGCGTAAATCGCAGCCCGGTTGATATGCTCCGGAGTTCCGCCGGAAGGTTTCGCCCAGGATAAAAAGGCAACATCATCGTACTGCTTTGACAAGCGAGTCATTTCATGAATAGCCGACTTTGGAATGCGGGTGACACGGTCTGATTGCTTCATTTAAAAGACACCTACAATGTTTATAGTTTCGTTAGTATTTCTGCACCATCCGACGTTACGAGAACGGTATGCTCAAATTGTGCGCTAGGAGAGCCATCGATGGTTTTGACCGTCCAACCATCAAGTATAGAAACATTAACTGCATCGCTTTTTCCCATATTGATCATCGGCTCAATTGTAAAGATCATACCCTTTTTGATCTTTATATTGTTTTCCGGTGTAAAATGGTGAGCCACAAAAGGTTCCTCGTGGAAACGTTTTCCGATTCCGTGCCCGCCATATTTTTTGACAATTGAGTAGCCAAAGCCGGAAATATAATCTTCAATGACCCTGCCAATATCAGAAAAATAGCCACCAGGCTTCACGGCAGCGATGCCAAGAGCCATAGCCTTTTCCGTACGCTCCACCAGGTTTTTAATATCTTCGCTAACCGTTCCGATCAGAAAGGTTCGTGAAGTATCCCCATGGTATTCATCGAGAATCACAGTTACATCGATATTGACAATATCACCATTTTTCAGAATATCTGTTTCCGAAGGAATACCATGACAGACCACATCATTAATCGATGTGCAAATACTCCTGGTAAATCCATTGTATCCTAACGGTGCCGACTTTGCGCCATGCTTTCGGGTAAATGTCTCACAGAGATCGTTCAGATATTGTGTTGACACTCCCTCGTTTACGTAAGGACTAATATAGTCCATCAATTGAGCCGCCAACTCTCCCGCCCGGCGCATCTTTTTGATTTTATGCTTATTTTTTATTATTATCATATACTGTTTCAGATTATACAATCAGATGGCATCAACCAGCCCTGTTTTTTATAATAGTTGTTTCGAGCCGGAATAGACCTCTTCTACAATCAGAATCGCAACGGCGCGCCCCGGTAATTTTATGGGATTCCATTTTTTCATATCCTTGTAAACGTCACCCTTACAATGATATTCGATTCGCCCCTTTATCTGGAAGGATGTATCGTCCTCAGTAATAAAAAGAATCGAGCCCTTACTGCCACTGAGTATATTTTGTCGTGTTTTTCCAAAAAAATTATCCGCCACCAACAATCTCTGATCGTCATATTTACTGACACAGGTCGCATAGATCGCATTGGGTCGCTGTTGTTCATCTACTGTCGTAAAGACAATCGGTCCTTTCCGATTTTCCCAGGCGTCACAGACCTCTTTGGGTAACGTTTTCATTCCAAATTTCCTTTCATTTTCAGGTTATTAATCACTCTGCTTATTGCTACCACTGGATCAAAAGATTTAATCGTAGTCAATCCGCGTCTTGTCATCCGCCCAGGTTGGCTCAATGATTTTCTGCCACTCGGCGCCTTTCCAGGTTCCCAATTTTTCATGATTATTAACATACTTTTGGGGAATTGGGTGGGTTCCTATAACCACCTTGATCGCAAACCGATTTTCCAGAAATTTCTTGAATGGTTCGATATATGGACACGGCGGATAACCCACTACCAGACCGGTTGCGAGATGAATTACCTGCGCCCCGTTTTTAACCATCTCATCACCGGCATATTCGATGTTTCCGCCAGGGCAACCATCACAAGTGGTATAGCCGACAAGTTGAAGGTCAGTATTCTTACTGTAAACACTAAACGCGCCTTCCCGGTTTTTCATCGATCGAAAACATTTTCCACCGGCACATCGACGATAGCGGTCGCAAATGACAATTCCAATCTTGACTGATTCCTTCATTTTCACACCTCCGATTTGGTATCCAAAAATCAAAATTCCTTCAAATCGCCCTTCTTATATGTTTCATAGGCATCTTTTACCGTCAAATCACCGGCGCCTGTATAAATTTTAATATTGCCCTGTGCAAGAACCCGCGCGGCATTTCCGCCCGGACCATTACCGGTGATCAAAACATCAGGTTTCAATTCAAACAATTTCTGGGCTGTCTGCGGACCTGCGCCATGAGCGGTGTCTGCGATTGCCCGGTTATCAAATGTTGATACGTCTTCCGTTTCCTCGTTATAAACGAAAAAATAATCGGTTCTGCCAAAACGGGGATCAATCGGCGATTCCCATTCTGTGCCCTTACTTGTAAATACAATTTTCATAATTTATCCTTCCTTTTATTTAAAAATTCATTTAGCGTTGAGGTCACTGAAATCGCAGATTCTTTTACTTATAGTTCATATATATAGATATGGTACGGAAAAAATGGCTAGAATTAAACCTACTCAGCGACCATTGTGAACTCTGCGGTTTACAATTCATAGACGTATATTCACAATTTCTTTAATTATATCCCAGCTCCGCCGGATATTCTCCTGTAGTTTTCCATCGCTGAACTCAATAATGGTCTGCCCTTGCGTCATAGCATCGGTAAAGGATTCGTCATAGGGCAGGTCAACCAACGGTGTTATGTCATTTGCCTGAATGAAATCTCGAATCTTTTGGGCGATGTCGGAATTCAGGTCAGCTTTATTAATAATGCAACCTGCTTTTATACCAAACTTTTTTACCAGTTGATAGACTCGTTTCAGATCATGAAAACCGGAAACTGACGGTTCGGTCACCAACACAACAAAATTGGCGCCTGACAGTGACGAAACAACCGGGCAACCGATCCCCGGCGAACCGTCCACAATCACCAGCTCTTTTTGTTGTTCGTCAGCAATTCGTTTGGCTTCATTTTTAACCTTAGCCACAAGTTTGCCGGAATTTTCAGCGCCAATTCCCAGTCTGGCATGAACCATAGTACTACCGGTTTTGATAGTCGAAACGTACCAATCGCCGACATTCTGTTCTTCCATTATAATTGCATCAGCCGGACAAATCCGGGCACAATAGCCGCAGCCTTCACAATCCAACGGTTGAACAACAAAGTCACCATCAATTTGGTGAATAGCATCAAAACGGCAAACATCGACACATTTTCCGCACTGCGTACAAATATCCTGATCGATTTTCGCAATAACACCGCTATAGAAATTTTCAGCAACTTTAAAATCCGGTTCCAAAAGCAGGTGCATGTCCGCTGCATCCACATCACAATCCGCCACAATCACATCCTGACCGCCCAGCATCGCAAAGGAGGCAGTCAATGACGTTTTCCCCGTACCGCCTTTCCCGGAAATTACGACTATCTCTTTCATGAACTCACCCTCCCTCTCAGGTCAGATATGAATCCAATAATCTTATCGAGTTCAACTCTAAATTCCGGAACATCCTTATAAAGTAAATGACCCTGTGAATATAATTCGGCAATTTTCTTGCTGTTTGGAATTTTAGCAATGACTGAAATATTTTCTGTAATGCAATAATCAATGACATCATCATTACCAATCCCATGACGATTAACGATCACAGCAAATGTCTCACCCAATTCCCGCATGGTTTCCACCGCCAGCTTCAAATCATGTAAACCGAAGGGCGTCGGTTCGGTTACCAGGATCACCAGGTCAGCATCTTTCGTTGCCTCGATGACCGGACAGGAGGTACCCGGCGGCGAATCAAAGATTTTTACATCCACATCGGGATATTTACTATTCACGTACCTTTGTGTTTGCGCAATCAGCGGTACCGCCTGTTCCTGCCCAATATCCAGTTTACTCTCGATAAATGTCAATTTTTCTGCTTGATATTCCCTGAGCACACCCATTTTTTCCTGAATCATTGGCAGGGACTTTGTCGGACACAATTCCGAACAGGCGTAGCAACTGTGACACAATTGTGGAAACACCATTATTTCATCGGCCAATTGTACAATTGCATGAAAATTACAGACTTCCCGACAGTTGCCACAAAGAGAACAAGTATCGGATTTCCACTGTGGGACCATTTTAAATTTGTTTTCCTGATGTATCAAATCACCCTGAATAAACAACCCTGAGTTGGGTTCTTCCACATCAAGATCAATCAAAGCAACAGATTTTCTCTCAGCCAAATAGGCTGCTAAATTGGTTGACAGGGTTGTTTTTCCTGTCCCGCCTTTACCGCTGGCGATGGCAATATTCACAAATATAGTCCTTATTATTTAAGCAATTTCAGTACATTTCGGGATATTTCCAGAAAGGCTTTTGCTGTCTGTGATTCCGGATATTTCAAAACCA
>CAZAKB010000038.1:0-23054 GCA_964485475.1 uncultured bacterium | reverse complement strand
CAGTGTAATTAATGTATCAGGTTTGACGGAAAAGGGGAAATTTTCCGCATCGGGATGCAGACCCATGGATGGTGCTGCCAGGTCAAATACCCGCCATTCACGCCGCCGGGCGGCATAGGATTGACGGCTTTCCGGGGCATAGGCGTACACCCACTCAAATTCTCCGTTTACAGGATTCCACCAGCCGCTGTCCTGGGCAACCTGGAAAATATTTTCCGAAGCCATAAAATAGTCGGGCTTTTTTAGATCGATTTGCCGAATCCGGCTACCGTTAGCATTCACCGAAATATGATCGTCCGGAACACGCTGTGCGACCCAGATGGCGCCTTTATTTCCTTTACCCGGGCCAACAACTTCAAAATGCCAGACCTCTTTCGTGTCGGCAATTGTCAAACATTCGCCTTCATCGTTCCAGCCATACTTTTTCAGAAGACCGCCGGACATTTGAATTGCATCACGGGCAGTCTCGCAACGTTCCAGCATCAGCCGCACCAGCTGCTGGCAATCGATCATGTTCAAATCAGGTTCATGCAAGGATTCACGTCCACCAAATGTTGATTCCCCGATCGCCAGCTGTTTTTCATTCATGCAGGGATAGGCAGTATTGATATATGAATAAGTATGGTCCACTTGTGGAATTTCGCCAACCGGCAGGTACTGGTATGTTGGCATTGCCAAGGAATCATAAGGGACCCGTTTGACCAGTGTCAGACTAGCACCTTTTTTATAATCTTTCGCTGGTGTAATGTCCAACCAGCCACGTGTCCTATGACTATCACAAGTGTGGGATGTCATCACCGAGCCGTCGGCGCTGGCTTTGCGTCCAACTGTTATTGACGTACAGCCTTCCGGAACACCGCCCTCCCAATCGGGTTTATCCTGCAGGCCGGCAGACAGTATTAAAACACTCAATGCGATAATTAAAAACATTTTGGGAACTGAACTCATTCGCTTACCTCTGTACAATTTATAAAAACCAATCATGAGGAGTGAATTTGGGCAACGCAAACAGAAATTGCAACCTGAAAATAGATAGAAATTAATAAGACATCAATGTCTTTAGAATTAACTATTGTTTCCGGGATTCGGATTTATTAAATTTCGCCGCTTATTGAATGGCGGAGTAGCTCAGTTGGTTAGAGCAGCGGAATCATAATCCGCGTGTCCGGGGTTCGAATCCCTGCTCCGCTACCACTATTTTCCAACTCTAAATACTTGTTTTTATAATCGATTAGGGCATTGATTAGCATGTCAATATCAATGGCGTTCATGTCACCGTTTTGGTACTGATTACTACTGTTTAGTACCCCTTTGTCACCATTTTCTGTCACCGTTTTTGCAGAGCCTGTCGTCGAAGCACTATCGTTTTCATCGACTTTTCTGTCACCATTTTTGCGGAAATCATGCAAAAGGAGTGTATTTAGGGTATCTGCAATATCTTTTGAACGTTCATCTGAGCTACTTAAATAATGCTTTTCAGTAGTAGATATGGAGGAGTGTGCCATGAATTCCTTGACATCAAATACGGAAGTACCAGCGAATGTCAGAAAAGAACCGGCAGATTTTCTTAGACTATGTACATTTAAATTACCATAGCCCTCTTTTTCAATTTGAATTTCCGCATCCTTGTACAATTGAATTATACGTTTATAGATTTCCCAGTCTTTATAAGGAAATGGATAATCACTATTGCTATATCGTTTCAATTCAGACAAAACACCAATCAAATTTTCAGGGACAAATATCTCAGATTCTTTCCCTCTTTTACGAAGTCTAAGATGGATTTTCTGATTTTGAAAATCAATATCCTTCCAAGTAAACTTTGGCTCTAAAATTTCACTTCTACGAGCCCCAGTAAATACATAGGTTAAAATCAAGGCCAAGTCTTCTGGGCTATCTTTACATACTGCCAATAATTTCTTCCACTCATCAATATCAAGAGCCCGATTTTTACATTTGTTTGTCTTTAATTTTCGAACATCAATAAACGGATTAGCATCGATCAAATCCTGAGAAATTGCCCAATTGCATATAACTTTTAAATGATTAATATCAGTATTTAAAGTTGTTGCCTTGACTTTTTCACGGCGTGCCTTCTTATATTTGTCAACTATTTTTGTATCTATTTTTGTTGGGGGCATATCACCAACAGAGTTAATAAAGCCATCAACTGCAACCTTCATTCGACGTATGGTCAACTCGGAAATTGATTCTTCAAAGTCAGGAGGAATATCGTCATAGTGCTTCTTATACTTTTTAAATATTTCAGAAAGATTATTATCAACACCCCTCTTAATCTTCTTTGGGATATTGACTCCCTGATCAATTTCATCTGTTAGACGCTTCTCAAGTTCTTTAACAACCAGGTACTCATCACAAATCCGTTTACGAACTCTTTCACCAGTGGCAGAATTAACCAAATCTATGGTAAATCCGGCGCAAGTGATTTTCCTCTTGGTTTTTGAATTCCAATATTCATAAATATTCTTATGGCATTTTTTTGAAGTAAATGGTCTAATTGACATATAAAACTTTCTTAATAATTTATAGCAATAATCAGAAATATTCCAGAATTAAACTAAGGTTTTCATTAAAGTTTCCACCCGGTCTTTTAATGAATCCATCGGTTTTATCATCTCTACTAAACTGCTTTGAGGAATCCGCACTGCGGCCCCAATTTTTACTACCCGAAGTTTCTTCTCACGTATCCATTTTCGGATACAATCTTCTGTCAAATCCAATAATTCTGCGGCAGATTTCACACATAAATGCCGCTCCAGGTTTGAGCCACAATGGGGACAGAACTTCTCAGTTTTTATATTGCTGCTTTTCATAGCACCCTCCAAAATTCGAGGGTTAACGACGCTCATAGGCGTTCAAAAACGATTATTCGATCATTAAAATAAATCACTATCTGTCGGGATTTCGTCAGCATAGTCATTGACCTGGTCGCCTAAAAATCCTTGAGGTAATTCATCGTTATCATAGTCCTGATCATAATAAACCTGACATATCGTTTCCTTATCACTATAATAATCATCGTCTGGTATAATAAATGAATCCGAACAACTTTGATTCTCTAGATTAAAGGCACAATTATCTAACAAATCGGGTTGGGTAGGACTGGCAAATACATTATTTGAATCATTAACATTCAAGTTATTACACTTCGTATTTATTCTGATAAATGTTTTATTACCTGCACCTCGCCCGATCCATTCAATATTGTAATTTGAATAGAGATTAATTTCATCAAGTAGCTTCCTTAGATTTTTGGCGAAATTCCGCGATTTGTAATATTTTACAAAAGAAGAAAACTCGCCTTGTCTCTGAGATACTTTTTCGTACAGCTCGGCCGTAGATATTTTATCCAAAGAACTTAGGTAAGGATGATTATCCAACGTATCTTCGACCGCATCCCAAAGAAGATCATCCTGAAGTGTAAAAGCTGCCTGCGAATTATTAATTAGATCAACCACATCCATCAAATACTGTCGTTCCCCTTCAGGCACAATCTGGTAGATGAAATTTGAGAAATCAGCTATTCTTAAATTCTTTGGAGGTTTGATATCTCCATTTTGCTTTAATCTCTGTAATATGAGTTGACATTCATTAATCAATTCCGTCATCAACTCGTTCCGGCAAGCAATGATTTCATTCATTAAAATGCCTTCTGCTTCACGTTTTCTAGTACTAATCGGATCGACAAAAAAGAGCAGAATCCGCTGATTGATATCATCGCGATTAAACGAGGGAGTCCTAGCGGTGAGTCCTAAGAGAATATTTGGTGTCATCTCAACCTTCTCGTTGTCAGTATATAGTTTCCGCTGTTGGATAGTCTGACCGGTGGCTGTGGTTGCGATTGCATCAAGAAGCCACTCATTGTTCTGCTTTGTATCGCAGTTGTCGATTACCATGTAGGCATTTTGGCTGACCAGCACCGGCCACTCTTTCCGGAGTTCCGGACGCATACTCATAACGTTGAATTTCTTCTCCCCAAAAAGTATTATTCCAAGATTCCGTAACAAAGAAGTTTTACCGGAACCTTTTTGCCCAATAAATGCAATTATGATTTTTGTAGGCATATGGTACGCAAATGGCATATATCTGATATACTTGCCTAAAATATATCTGGACTGATCTGGGGAAAGTGGAAATTCAGCGTCGCCGGTAAAATTGATCTTATCCAGAATAAGTGAATTCCAAATACGGAAATTCGAATGATCATTGCCCAGATACTCAAATGGATCACATTTAAAATCCGGTGAAAAAAGTACATTATCTGTTCCATTAGGATACTGCTCGACACCTTCATCCGTTATCTTGTACAACTTTTCCTTACCATTCTGCAAATAAAGTGTATAAGTTTCAGAATTATAAAATGCGAAATTCGATAATTCTACAAGATTTCCATTCCGAATAAACTCAGCTATTATCTCATTATATAGCGCCTTATGAATATATTCTGAAGGGTTAATACCAAATTTATCCATCAAGAGAACATCAAATTCAGATGTTGTTCTAGCACCCTCGTAAACTGAGTATATTCTACCTGTTTTACTCCAATAATAATACCTATTATTTGGAGTTTTATAGAACTTCCCGTTTTCAGTTAAATTCTTAATAACAATATCCCGGATTAATCCGATTTTATCTCTTGAGCGGAGTTCAGAGCCAAGTATACTGTCAATCTGTTCCTTTGGTACCTTGAATGTCAGATATTTCTCTTTTTCAAACTCTATAATGGCATCAGGTCTTGTTATCCTTTTATAATTCATGATAAAGTTAACAATATCGCCGCCACTACCATCAGACGTTGAAAAGCATGTATAAGTATCTGTTTTAGAATAATATACAAAACAGTTTTTATGTCCACAACAAGGACAGGGATTAATCTTTTCAATCTCGTTGCTTCCGACTTTTATGCCAACAGTGTTTTCTAAATAATACTTAAGTGTAATTGTATTATTTGAATTGTCAGTTGATGTTTTTTCCCTTGCCTTTGGCTTTTTATCGCTGGCTGGCTTTTGGAGATATTTACTAACCAATCCATTAAGGTCAATAAAGGCGCCAGAATTATTAAGCACACGGCAACTTTGAGCCTTGTTTTCACTCGGTCGATAACCACCAGCTTGTCGAAAATACCGGTTTGCAGAAAACATCATGAAATCCGGAATATTCGGAGAAGTTTGCTTCGGTTCTGTTGGGCATTGATAGTAATCCGGCATTTGTTCACTTAAATATTGAACTAAAGCTTTCGAATGCCTACCATAATCATTTGGATTATCGGCAAAATGGTTAAACCAAAGTACCAAATGATATGATTTATTCCCGGAGAAAACCAAATACGATTGAGTGTTTAGTAACTTAGAGGTTTCTTCAGCCCGATCCTTCTGGTGTTCAAGGGTATCATGGTCAAATTCAAGTACAACCGGCTGGACAATTCCTGTAAAATCAAACTGCTCCAAAACCCTGCGAGTTGCGTCATCTTTTAATGGAATCAAAGTTGTAAATTGATTCTGCTTATTATTCTTTGTGTAAGGACTCATGGTCCGATTAATAATGTCTGTGGCATTATTTCCATCAACTGTTTCAAGGACTAAATCCTCGAATTTTGCTTTTACTGAAAAAGACTTTACGATTAACATTGTTTTGTTTTCCTTCATTAATCGTTAATAGATACAAAGTCCAATTATTTGAATCATGTTTACATTAAATGTTTTAACATTATTCCGATATTGAACACAACCGCTCGTGAAGCAACCGCACTTGATACGAATATCGTAAGTGAAATCCCGGTGACTTCGGTTGTTAATATTATTAATTAAAAACTGAATGATGTATTCAAATCTCTCCGGTGAACCAATATCTCTATTTGGTTGACCGAATCGGTTTAAATATGAATTAACTAAATTAACAATATTAACTGAAGTAGTAACAAATCCCGAAAAAAGGCAACAATCGGGTACCAGCTTAATCGCACCAAAATATCGGAATAGGTCTCGATTCTGGTTTGTACTTATCCGTTTGTCATTATCCAATTTGTCACTCTCCTTTTTTCGTGAGAAGATTTCTTTTCCCCTCACCTATTATTGCGTTCAGTTGGAGTGAACAAACTGTTCAGAAATTGTTCATTAATAATGAACAACTAATATATGTGCTATGTTTTATTTAGTAGTAATGAATAATACAATCAAGATACAGTGATATTAAGGCCATCATTCGGATTATACCGACAGAAAGTACCGGTTTCTATTAAGGAGTATAAAAACTTATAAATATCAGGGAAATCCTTTTCAATTTTCTCAAATGCTGTTTTCATTGCCCGTTGAACGTTTCTTCTGTGATTATCAGATTTCTTGTTTAATTTCTTAGGTTTTCCGTGTTTGTCATATAATGTTTTTACGTGTTCCACCAATTTTTCGTATTCTTCTTCATATTTAAGATATAATGCTATATCTTCAATTTTTTCAGCTTCGTCCATACCCTTTTTAAGTAGCATTAATTTTTCTCTATATTCATTTTGGGCTTTATCATCAACCGTGGATACCACTAATTCATCGTTTTCAACATTATCTTGTTGTTCTATGATTTCATCGTTTTCGATATCATAGGCCTGATAATGAACGATTTGGTATAATTTTGAGGAGTGAATCTCCGTACTTGGATTATAAAGTAAATGATACAAATATTTAAAACCGTCTGCTCTATAGCTTCGTGTTCTATTATTATAAGTAATAATTATATTGTCCTTTTCTTTTTTAAATTCAATATATTTCCCATTATATTGAATACTGGGAGAAGTGTTATCTGTAATAATTTGCGTAACATCTGGTTTTCGACTCTTATTCTCTGGTAATCTGATTGTAGGCATTCCAGACAAAGGTGAGGGATTAATTTGTTGCTCAGAAAACCACTGGTACAGAATTTCTTTAGCATTATGAAGGATATTTAAACCCGGATTATTGGCTATTCTTATCCTTTCTGATTCAGGCCGCCAACTATTCATTTTTAACTGATTCGTTACATTTCTACTTATCTCAGCAATCTTCTGCTTTAATTGTTTATATTTTAATCTGTTTAATTCAACCTGAATATTAAATAATTGGGATTTATCATTAGTAATCGGCAAATCATCTATAGTAACCGTTTTTTGCTCTTTGCCTTCTTTATCATAATATAAAGTGCATTTATTATTCTCTTTTGATCTCTTGATATTTACTATCGGCTTGTCCGGCAGGATTTCAATAATTTCAATTAAATTCACAGTTTTCTTTCTATTATTTATCTAATTACAGGTCTTCAACAATTCCCCGAAACTGCTCCAGTGCCGATTCAAGATTATCGGCAATCTCAGCCGCCAGCACATCAGGAGCGGGCAGGTTGTCCATATCTTCCAGACTTTCGTCCCTTAGCCAAAAGATATCCAGACTGATCTTATCCCGCTGAATCAGTTCATCATATGTAAACGATTTAAACCGTTCGGACTCCTGGCGGTCATGCCGGTTTTCCGGATTGTAGCATTTGATGAAATCTTCGAGATCGGTATGGCTCAGCGGATTGGTTTTCAGGGTGAAGTGCTTATTTGTCCGCAGATCGTAAATCCACAGTTTCTCAGTCCAAACCTTTTCACTGGCCGGTTTGCGGTCAAAAAAGATGACATTCGCCTTGACACCCTGGGCATAAAAAACTCCGGTTGGTAATCGTAACAGGGTATGAACATCGTATTCCTGCAGCAACTTCCGACGCACGGTTTCACCGGCACCACCTTCAAACAAAACATTATCCGGAACCACGACAGCGGCCCTGCCATTAATCTTCAGCAGGGATTTAATATGCTGGACAAAGTTCACCTGCTTATTGGATGTGGTTGCCCAGAAGTCCTGACGTTCATAAGAAATCGCTTCCCGGGATGCCTTACCACCCCCATTGACTATCGTAACGCTACTCTTTTTACCAAAGGGTGGATTGGTAAGCACCATATCGTAACGATCATTGCCCAATGACTCCAGGGAGTCTTTCACTTCAATCGGGCTTTCTTCGCCACCAATGCCGTGCAGATAGAGATTCATTACACAGAGCCGGGCAACACTGTCAGCAATCTCAATACCAGATACTGCAATCTTTCGTAAGTGTTGTTTCTGTTCTTTGTCCAGTTGAAACCGATGGGCGATGTAGCTATGGGCCGAGATGAGAAATCCGCCAGTACCA
This sequence comes from uncultured bacterium, assembly GCA_964485475.1. Taxonomy (GTDB): domain Bacteria; phylum Fidelibacterota; class UBA2242; order UBA2242; family UBA2242; genus B118-G9. Next base: position 14,843 of record CAZAKB010000038.1, on the reverse strand, counting down.
CAAGCCGGGTCCATAATTTGGATTCCCGGTTCCGGGCGCATCACTTCCACAATTGCGTTAATCAGTGGCCGTGGTGTGAAATACTGACCAGCACCGCTTTTTACATCTTCAGCATTCTTCTGCAAAAGACCTTCATAGGTCTCACTTTTTACATCAACATCCAGACCCATCCAGATTTCATCATCGATCATTTTAATGATACGGCGGAGTTTGGCCGGATCCTGTATCTTGTTTTGGGACTTACGGAAAATGACACCGATCAATCCGGAGTCCTTGCCTAGGTTTTCCAACAGATGGCGATAGTGCAATTCCAGTTCGTCACCATCTTTGATTCGAAGGCTTTCCCAATTGAATTCAGCCGGTATTTGGGATTCTTTATTATAGGGCGGTTTGCTCCGCTCATCATCCATTTTCAGAAACAGAAGGTAGGTCAATTGCTCGACATAATCCCCATAACTGACCCCGTCATCACGGAGTACATTGCAGTAATTCCAGAGTTTTGATACTAAGGCTGAGGCGTCGGTCATTATAATAATCCTATTTGTGAGTTCATTTTTGAAAAGAGATTCATATTCAAATATTCAAAAGACTGTTCAATATCGTACTCAATACCGGGCCGAATCAAACCGGCAATATCACTTAGGAAATCAGGATCAGAAATCTTATCATAAACATTGTCGATGTATTCTTCTTTCTGAACCGTCAACTCATTGTGCCTGATAAAAACATTAAATGATTGTAACACATGCTCCACATTAATCGTCCGATGGCTTAGGCTGTACCAGAGATCGAACAGGTCGCGACCCTTTTTACGCTGATATAATGCCCGCATTTTTGAGCCCAGCAATTCTTCAATTGAATAGGTGACCAAATCGCTCTGGCCAGTGAACCAACGGGACTCAACTTTATATGGAACAGTTTGGTAGCCGAATACGGTGAAATGTTCCCGGCAATTGATTTCAATCTTCAATCTCAGCGGCACGGTAGGCGGAGTTTCTGATTCAAAGCGGTAGATCAATGTCGTGTTTCGATGCTTTTGTTGCCGGGCAGGTTCTCCCAGGTAATTCAGGACTTGTCGAAAACGATCAATTGTTTCGCCAACTGACTCTGCAGACATCTGGACCAAGTCAATGTCTTCGGAATAACGGGCTGCCGGCTGGAAATAGAGTTTATGCAGCGCTGTTCCTCCCCGAAAAGCCACTTTCTGGCGCAGAAACGGATCATTAAAGATATCAATCACCGCCCGACTGATGATCAGGTCCTGTTCAATCATTTCAACTTTTTGCCAGGGGGCAACAGACATCCATTCCGATATAATGATTTGAGGTATCATATTTCCGCTTCTATCTGGTAATTTTCAATGACTTTCCATCGGCTGTTAACCGGAAAACCGGTCTTGGCTTTGCGGGGATTGAGGGGAGCACGAAACCGGATTTGGTTTTGAATGACCTGGTATAGACCATCTGCCAGGGCAATTTGTTCAAGAGTAAATTCCAGAATATATCCCAACCGCTGCAACGGTGCTACTTTCACATCTATCTCAGACAGAATCCCCCAGTCTTTCGGCTTGATAACTTCAATTAATTCTGACAGGATTTCAGCAGTACGGCTAAGACCACCGACTTTATACAAATACAAAAGCAGGTCATATGCGGTCAGTACCGGATTTGATACTTTCAAATAGCCGGTCAGTGTTTTTTTATCTACCAAAGCATTCGCCGGAATAGACGACTTAAGGACGAAGTTAACTTTAACATCCTTTTTATACAAGGGACGCATATTGCTGACGGTCACCACATAGGATTCCTGGGGGCGCTGGTGTGCGGCGCCGTGTAATGCCGCTGCAGTGAGCAAGCCCATGTAATAGGGTTTTTGCAGATACGCCATAAGATCATCAATAAATTGCTCCGGCGGCAAAATCCCCATCGAGCGATACTCCAACGGAACGAGAGCATAAAACCCCTTATGGATCGAGACAATGCGATTTTTACGGATGTATCTGCCAATAGCACGCTCCAATGCTATGTCACTGACCTTGAATTCAGAACGCAGTTCTTCCAGGCTGAAGGTATATCGGCCTCGACTTTGCCGGTCATCAATAAATTGTTGGAGGTACTGATATTCTTTATTCATTGTATCACTATGAGTTATTACACGCATAACCTAACATATAATGGTTGGTTATGCAACTATAAACTCAATTTGTCTAATTTCTTCACGTTCTATATGCATTGATTATCACATTGTGACCATTATTGCAAATAAAACGTTATATAATTCTAAAAACAACTTAAATATGCATATTAACATATCTTCTGTTAACGTGCAGTATAGGTGTTAATGTTCATTATATTTCATTTCTCTTTCCTTATCCTCTCCAGCAACTCACTCGCTGGTTCGTCTGCCGGATCCTGCGGCACCAGCTTCCCCTCAAACGCCCGCTTCAGGATGGATTGACGAAGGGATTGGGAGCGCTTGATCTCGGGGTTAATTAATTTGTCTGATTCTTCAATTATTGATAGAACTCTCTCTAAATGACTTACAATTAGAACTTGTTCTTCTATCGGTGGAACAGGTACTGGTAGTAGGTATAGTGTATCTTTATTGATTTTAGGTAACACTGTACGCCCTTGATTCTGAGATGCAATATTTATAAAGAAGGATGTTAGCATAAAACGGAATAAATAATGGGGATGTATTAATGAATTAATTGGGTACATATCAGCACTACACATACCATTTAATTCAGTAATTATTACCTTCCCAAGATGAGGTCGTATTTTTGAGTATAGAATTTGACCAGATTTAAATCGATGTTTTGGACTTGTAACTTTATCCTTGCTGACTGTTCCAGTTTCAATTAATCTCCCCGTGAACTTTTCGATATGATTTGGAGCAATATGTATGCTGTCTGGGCAGTGAGTCGGATTTATTAAATCTGAATCCACTTCTGCTATTTCACCAAAACTCGCCCACACCCACCCATCCGGCAATTCCGGTAAGTTGGTCGTGTCAACCGGTTTCGGTGGCTTGTACTTGCTGCCCAGGCGCTGCTTGCGCTCGGCCTGAATCCGCTCCAGGAGTACGGAAGCCGGTTCGGTCCCTTCTCCGTTTTCCTTTCTCCATTCTTCTGTCAGTTTGCCTTCCACGGCGGCTTTGAGCACCGACTGGCGGTATTGTTTCAGCAGGGCTTTGGCTTTCTGCAGGGCTTCAACCCCGGCATCGAGTTTGGTGAAGAGTTCTTCGATCTTGGCAACGATGCGCTGTTGTTCGGGGAGTGGGGGAAGAGGGATTTGGAAATTCGAAATTGTATCATATTTAACACGTGGATGGTGAACACCAGATACATTTATATTAGCAAACCGAACAAAGTCCGGCATCAAAAGTCTATATTTGAGATATTCATTATTTACTAAGTTTTGAGAAAAAACTAATAGGTCAGTTGAGCATATTCCATCAAATGTTGCGTACCAAACTTTATTCAGGTATGGTCTGAGTTTACCATATAATAAATCGCCTTTTCTAAATACAGATTTTGCGCTTCTGATTTCATTGGAATGGCCATATCCATTTAATTTGCCATTATCCTTATCGATATGTGCAAGTCCAACATATCGGGTTTTCCCAATATTTAAAGGATTTATCTTGATTTTTGATTGTTCAGTGACTTCTCTTAAACCTACAGACACCCAACTACTTGGCAATTCACTCACGCTGTCAGCACCTCATTCTTCATGCACAATTCTTGATTTCATCCAGATGATTCTCAGCGAAGTACTTATCCGGGATAGACGATGATACTACTTCCTTTAGCCCGTTCAGATATTTACGCTGTAATAATTCGTTATATTGTAGAATTCCAACAATAATTCCGGGGTGTAGTTTCAGTTGTTCGGCAGTTAAAAATATAAGTTTCTGTCGAATATAACCTTTGTAGATATCAAATATATCGATAATTGCTTTGGTCTTAAGTAATTCAGAGGCAAACTCGTCGGCTTCCTGTTCCGTGGTAGTACTCTGGCCTCTGACTTCTACATTATCAATATAGAAATCATCAGACGTATTCAAATGTAACAAAATATGGGCGATTTCGTGGGCCAAAGTGAACCAGAAATTATCAATCCGGTCATAACGCTTTGTATATACAATCACAGGGTTTTCACCATCCAGAAAAGAAGCACCGTCAGTGTAGGTTTTTTGAAGATGGCTAAGCACGAAGAACTTAACCCCACATTGCTCCAGAGCATTGATAAATGCTGCGATTCCATCCGCTTCTATTGTATAATTGTGAAGCTGATTCGCCAACGATTCCAGAGCGGATTTATTGTAGTCCAATGATTTATAGATTTTTGCACTACGCCGCGCCATTCGGTACCAGCATAGCGCATAGTTATCATTAAACTGACCAAATGCTGAAGATTTGCGAAATTGTGGGAGCAATTTTTCACCGAAGAAATCAAAGGTCAAATCCGAGATATTCCAGAATGATTTTACATCTTTGATAATTTCATCAAGGTCATTATGAGCACATATCCAGCCCTTTTTAATCATTTCCCGAATTGGCATATATTTATAAATGTTTGCTTTCAGTTCGGCTGCAACCTCTTTTTGAGATTCTTCCTGTAGCTGCAACCTGTACATGGATTCCAGATTCATCCAGTATTGGGATGATTGACCAAATGCCTTACTCAGAAGCCTTGCAGTTTCTAGAGTTAAGGACTGCCGGTTTTTAATAATCTGATTGATGGTTTTAGGAGACATTCCGATAATATCTGCTAAATCATCCTGACGCCAATCGCGCTCGTCCAGTTCTTCCTGGATAAAATCACCGGGACCAATATTTAAAAATGGTTTCGGTTTATCGACCATATTAATCACCATAATGCTTTGATATTTCTAATAATGTAATCTTACCTGTCAATTTCGTTTCGTCTTCCCATTCAATCTCAAATTCAAGTCGCCATTGCAGATTGAGCCTGACTGAATACCGGTTTTCAAATCCTTCTAGTTTTTCAAAATGCAAGGAAGCAGTTTTCCAAAGATCGTGAATCGTAACAGCAGCCTCAAGCGACCTAACACGCATCAAGAATTTCCTCTTGATATCTTCTGTTAGTTTTGGCCTACGACATGTTCCAGTTGTGTATAAATTATGTAAGTTTGAGTTTCCAAATGTGACATCCAAAATTCACCAATAGTTTATACGTTATTCGTAACAATAACAAGGTAAATATTACGCTTTGCGTAAATATCACTACACCTATTTAAGAAATAAGGACATTATTTAATTCAGAAAGGATCGGATTCAGTCTATCACCAAACAGCGTATACACTTTCGACAAACCACCTTTGTTGTTGAAGGGCACTTCATCAAAGTCATCGGTAGTGATCTCAGCACTGGCAGCAATATGTTCTTTGATCATGATCAACCATTCCTGCTGTTCGGGTGTGAAGATATTTCCGGCTTTTACCTGGTTATTCATCCAATTGGTAAAGCGCTGTTCAATGATTTCAGTAAATGGATTCAGTCGGTCGGTTTTCCCCAGCCCGTAACGCACAAGGGCAATGACATCTGTGAGTAATTTATGAGGACTGCGCTGCCGCACCCGGTCTTTGTCCAGTTGCTCAAAGGCCAGCCAAACCCGATCGGTATCCAGATTGTAGGGCGGATTCTGCATGGATTCCGCCAAATCCCGGATCATTTCATACGTCAGATGCCGCTTACCGTAGGGCTGATTATAGATAATTTGCAAGGCGGTGATTTCATCTTTATTCGTTTGCAGGAACTCCCGAAATTGCTCGGTAACGGCTTTGGCTTTTTCTTTGGAATCACTATCAAACCCGGCGTCCAGTACAGTGTCCTGACTGATAATGTCAATGACCTGCTCGTGCTTCTTTTTCAGCATGATCAGCGTGTCCCGGAAATCCGGATTATCAAACACACGGCAGGCGCCCATACTCATCTGTTGGTATGTTGACTGCAATTGTTCTGTGGTCGGCACGGTAGTATTAAAGGACTTCTGGGCTGTCTCTTTAATGGTATCCGGATCGACCGTATCCAGTAATTGATTCACGATTTGAGGAAGGTCTTTACCATCGGCCAGCCGGGTAACTTTTTCCTGTTGATGTTTATCCAGTTGAACGCCAAGCCTTGATAATCGGCCGGCTAAAGTGCTTAGCGTTTCCTTATCACGGCTCCCCATCGCAACGCTTTGAATTAGTTTATCAAAGGGCACCGTTGGTTTGCGCTCCATGGGCCGGGAATCGATCTTTACTGATTCCGTCACACCAACCGCATCGATTACGATAAAATGGGTTTTATCTTTTACACCGGGAGTGACTGCCCGTAAATCATTGGAGTCAATTGTCCTGGTACCCCTCCCGATCATCTGTTCAAAATAGAGCCGGGAGCGTACATCCCGCATGAACAGCAGGCATTCCAGGGGTTTTATATCGGTCCCGGTGGAGATCATATCTACCGTCACTGCAATCCGGGGATTATAGGAATTGCGAAAACTCTGAATCAGGTTTTCCGTGGTTTCGCCGGTAGTCCGATAAGTAATCTTTTTACAAAAATCATCACCCTTGCCGAATTCTTCCCGCATGATGCGGACAATGTCTTCCGCATGGGAATCATCCTTGGCAAAGACCAGGGTTTTGGGGACTTCCTTGCGACCGGGGAATATTTCCGTATCCAACCGATCCCGAAAAGTCCGGATCACCGTGCGAATCTGGCTTTCGGAAACCACATTGTGGTCCAGTTCTTTTGCCGTGTACGATAACTCTTCATCCAGCCTTTCCCAGCGAATTTCACGGGTATCTTTATCTCGCTTATCAATGTAAAAACCGGCGTCGACGGTACTGCCATCCTGAGTGATTTGAGTTTTTATGCGGTAGACTTCATATCCCACATTCACCCGGTCCGCAACGGCGCGTTCATGGGTATATTCCATGACCAGGTTCTGATTGAAGAAACCCAGCGTCTGTTTTGATGGCGTGGCGGTCAGACCGATAATAAAAGCATCGAAATATTCCAGCACCTGGCGCCATTGATTGTAAATCGAGCGGTGACATTCATCGGTAATAATGAAATCAAACATCTCAATCGGGATATTCGGATTATACACCACTTCTTTGGGATCGACGCTTTCATCAGTAACATCATGAAGTGAATGCTCTTCCAGGTCATCGTCAATCGGTTCACCCCGCAGCATGCTGTACAGCCGCTGAATGGTGGTAATACAGACTTTGTTCACCGGATCGATGATATTGGTGGATAACAACTGAACATTATACAGTTCAGTAAATAAACGGCCGTCATCAGGTGTCCGGTAATTGGCGAATTCACCCCGGGTTTGTCTTCCAAGGGTCTTCCGGTCCACCAGAAACAGGATTCGTTTGGCTTTGGCGAACTTAATCAGGCGATAAACAAATGAAACCGCAGTAAAGGTCTTCCCGCTGCCGGTAGCCATTTGAATCAGTGCTCTGGGTCGGGTATTGTGGAATGACTTTTCAAGTTTTGTAATGGCTTCGATCTGGCATTTTCGCAGACCGGCAATATCCAATTCCGGTAATTGTTTAAGGTGCCCGCGCAAGGTAACGGCATCACGCAGATATTCCTGAAGTGTTTCAGGCCGATGAAATGTAAATACCCGTCGCGAACGATAATCCGGATCCCGCAGGTCTGAAAAATAGGTCTCAATGCCGGTGCTTTCATAAGTAAATGGCAATGGCAGTTGAACGTGAGGTATGTGTTTTGGAAAATTGACACCGTATTTTATCGTTTGCTCATGGACACCGCCCAGGGTTGTTCCTTCTGGTTTGGCCTCGATAACACCAACGGCTTTCCGATCGATAAACAGCATGTAATCCGCTGGCCCGGCATCTGTTGGGAATTCCCGTACAGCAACTCCCAAATCAGTACCGAAATTGATCGCTTTAACGTCTTGGATTACCCAGCCCGAATGAATTAATAGTTGGTCGATATGTTGACGTGCTAGTTCCTCAGGTGTCATAGACAGGTCTCATTTATTTTGTACCTACTCATAACCGTATGTAGTTAACGCATTTTAATCACTGAAATAATAATAAGCAACTGGAAATGATAGCGAAAACGCCTTATAGGGGCCTATTTTTTACTTGCTCGTATTTTCAGATCGGTTTTCGGGATCGGAATAATATAGAAAGCGTTTTGGCGTGTGCAGGGAAAACGCTGTAATATATTCTCATATATGACGGGACTCCAAAGTCTTTTGTTCCGTGCCCCGACCCCTTCCGGAAACGGCTTTGTGCATCGGCGTAACGCAAAATACTTCCCTTGCAGACACCACAACCCAGAGCAGGCCCTCTACTGGAAACAGCCATATAAATGATTTCGCATACCCCTCATTTACATGACAGTGAACACAAAATATAGGTACCCCTATCGTCGAGAATACACAATCGTGCTCATATTCGGCCACCACCTAACAGGGCCCGGTGTCAGTACAAAAAGGGTACCCCAAATCCGGGTATTTTCAGAAAAACCAGTGTACGGACTGAATGATGTAAAACGCGTATATTGGCCCATACCAATCGGTAATATCACCGCCATAGAAGCGCACACCCCGGTTTAGGCAGATGCAAACCCGGAACAGGCACCCCAAAGTCTGATGAGATTTGATACTTGGGAATCGCACTTTTCAGACCCCCCCAACGCTCGTCGTGAAACGGGCATTTCGACCCTATATTTGTCACTTCAAATAACCTTAGAAATAGTACTATAATTTCGGACCCCCTATAGTCCGTAAAACAACTCAAACCATGGAGGCAATCATGATTGCACAATCAACGATTCAGCCGGTCACCATCCGGCATCTCAACGTTCCCTTAACCGAAGATGATGGCAGTATCGTCTTTGGTAAACCAATCCCAAATCCAGACATGAAAGACCCGGAGGAAAAGCGTTTCTGTTTGGCGTCATTTATTCCGGAAATTCAGGATATTGACAGTATCCGCTTGAAACCGGAGGAAGGCTGCTATGCCCAGAGCAATGACCCCGCAGGAGCCAGTAAACTGTATACTCTAATGGCCCAAATGGGTAAGGATTTGTACGGTGGTTCCGGTGTCAACAAGGGTAATTTCTACGCACTTAATTGGCAAAATCATCCCTTTAAAACAGCCGGTGATGCTGTTGGATATTTGTCACTGTTAATGACTCCATTCTACAGCAGAAACGGCCTACCGGAAGCCTATTCCGGCACAGTCTTAGTATTGTCGGACAAGGACTATGAAATCCAGACTGGCTTGCCAGCCGGTTATGGAATTATCCTGTCCAACTCTGTTGAAGGCCAGGCACGGATTCTGGTTGACAACAGAGCCATCGGAAAAGGCCTGTGCGTACCGAGATCATTCTTTGAAGGCATCGGTATCAGTTATCCGGAAGAATGGCAGGATCACGATATAATCATGTGCGTTAGCGATATCAAGGTAAATGCCCCTGAACCAGGTGTCTATGATTGTCAATTTGGGATCACTAATACCTCTACTCATACCATCCACGGCCAGGCAATCAATCTGGGATTTGAATTCTGGCAATTCATCCGGCCCGATTCAATCCTAAACAATCAATTAGTGGATCAAATATTGACTCAACGATTGCCCAAGTACCGGGATATGATTCTCACGTTGGAAAACCGGAGGAAGTTGGCCGCTTATCTAAATAATCAGGAATATGCGCCACTGGAACTAAACCAAAAACTCGAAGAAGCGTTGCTGATCCTGGGACCGGAATATCCCTGGGCTTCAAAGCAATTAGAACGTACTGTATCAAATTACCTGCTCCACAAACCATTTCAAGGAACCGAATTCCGGCTCATTGTCGTTGTTCAGGATTCCGTGTATAAACGGATTCAGAGTAGGTATAAAACCAACAAATCCGTTATCGTTGGCAAGTATCCGATCACCAGCGGCTTACTGACCCTTCCGGATACTTGTCAAATTGGACCCTATCTGGTACTATCTAAAACCCAAGCAGACCTGATCAATGCTGATTCCGATGGTGACTGTGGGTTTGTCTGTGACCCGGAAAGTAATCCCCTGTTCCACACAATCATAGATCGAAACCTGATCAAACCGATTCGGGATATTGATATACCCGAGAAGGAGAAATACCAACTATCCTTAACCATTGAAAACCTGGCTAAAACCATGTGGCGGATATATCTAACATCCAACCATATTGGCGCCCTGACAATTGGCTATTTCCTGTCTGAGATGAGTAATGAGTTATTCGATACCAACATTGACCTCTCAACATTTTATCGGGGAATTGAGCGGGTAATCAAATCTGCAAAGCACAAGATGGATACCTCTTTCCTGAATGAACTTGACTGGGAAACACTGAAATGTCTCAAGGAATTGTTGAGTATGCCCTATTTACGTGCTGAAAAGAAAGGTCTGACAAAGCAGATAAACACTGCTCGGGTCGATGATATCAAAACATTACTGAAGGTTCAGATCGAAGAACCGCTGCATTATACTGATTTCTTGTGGAATGCCACACTGCAACGGATCAACAATGAAATCGATACGCTCAGAGCAAACACAAAACCAGCCAGCGGTTGGGCTGACCGTATAGGATTAAGCATAATCCCGAAAGATCTGGAATCTCAACTTAACCGGGAGATCAAACAGATCCAGGGACTGATCAATATCTGGGTTGGAGTTGGCAAAGGAACCATTGATTCTAAACAGGGAATAGAGGCAATTACAACCGCATCCAAGACTTTCAGCGCTATTGCCAAGCGGGAAGCATTACGAGCATATTTATCCAGAACGACAAGTAACGGTGGTTTTCTTGTTCACCTGGGATATGGACAATTGGCTGAAATCTTTGGCAATCCTCTTCAATACAAAATGAAAAACAGACCAGGTCAATTAATGCGTTTCTGGACTAATGATGATATTGTTATTGATTTTCAGGTGGTGGAGGGGTTCAACATTGAATCCGGAATTCCTCATATTAATGATACTGTATTTATCCCGGAAGATGGTATTGAGAATTATCTGGATAACCAAAGAGTTATTCAGGCCATTCCATATCTCAGCAAGGATGGCCGGTTCACTAAATCCCTTTGGGCGATTCTCAACTAACCCCCACATCAAAAGAAGCCCGGACATGCAGCAAGTTACCTCCGCTGCTATCCGGGCTCCGCCCATTCTGGGAGAAAATGTATTAAAAGATTAATGTAAAAAAGAGAACAATCGATCCCGACCACAACGCTTATCAAAAGTAAATGTTGTCCGGGCCTTTTGCTTTATATCATCATGACCAATCAGGTAATCCGCAAAGTCAGCAGTTCCGGATTGGTAAGAAGCCAGGGTATCACGAATCAATCCGGCATCGGCAAATACAAACTGTGAACTGGTTAATAGCACCGAGACTGTCTTAATAATATCCACTTTAGGAACGTTGTATCCGCCCTTTAATACCCAGACCAGTTCAGCCAGGACAATATTGGAGATAAACACCGGCTCATTCGTTTCTTCACATGATTCCAGGAGCTTAACAGCCTGCTGATACTGTTTTTCATCATCACGGACGAAGAAACGCACCAGGATATTGGTATCGACGGCGATCACGGTTTCACCTGCCGGGACAGTTCTGCCTGTATAGCCTCATCCATTTGCTCGACGGTGAGTGGCTTGGCCAACTTATAATGTGAAAGCAATCCCCCATGCCGGGCAATTCCTTCTCCTGGGACTTCGATAAATACCTTACCGGAATCAGCAATTGTAAAGTCTATCATGTCTGACTTACCGACGTTCAGGAAGTCCCGTACCGGCTTGGGAACTGTCACCTGACCCTTTGATGTTATTGTCGCTTTCATAATGTTTATCCTTACAAATAGTCATATATCTGGTATAATGTAAGGATTCAATTGTCTTAATTCAATAGAAAACTACAAAACAATGGAGATTTATCAATGACTGTTAATCCTCATCTTACCAATATTAACCTAATTGCTAAGCAAACCGGCATCAGCGAAAATCAGATTGAATATCTATCGACGCTATCCTACCCCTGCGGCATGCATAATTGCTGTTACCATATGGTCTATACCACGCCAGAAGGACTATTCGCCGTTATTTTCAATTGTGGCTGTGAAAAACAGACTGTGCCCGACGGTAGCCTTCAGTCACTGTATGTATGTAAATTGTAAGGGGCTGACATTTGGGTGAATGCCAGCCCCTTATTTTGCCCCCACCGTGGGTCTTACGCCCGATGGATATGTGTTCCTATATGAAGTTAATTTGCATTCCGGCAGATACGGAAACCGAAAACTTCTCCATCATTGTCTGGATCCCAAGAGTAGCGATGTACGGTTCGACACTGTTCCTGAGAGTCAATAGTACAACCGCCACGGACCGCCCGGCCACTTCCTGATGAGGGACCGGTTGGATTGGAAGACGGAGATGCTGAATAATAGGATGAGCCGTACCAGTCCCAGCACCACTCCCACACATTGCCGCTCATGTCATAAATGCCCAGGTCATTGGGCAATTTTCCTCCTCCTGGATGCAAATGTCCAGTATTTTCATAATACCACGCGTAATTACCTAAGCTGTCACTGTCATCTGTACCACTAAATAACCGATCATTTCTACCCCCGCTACGGGCTGCATATTCCCATTCGGCTTCTGTTGGTAAACGGTAGCCCTTTTTGTTGAAATCACATACTACGTCTGTTCCTGTGATTGTATAACAAAGTGGTAAACCTTCCTGCTCGCTCAATTTGTTACAATACTCAACCGCCTCATACCAAGATAGATTATAGACCGGATAATCATCTCCTTGACTGTATCTCCCATTCCAATTCTTGGTATATCCCATAATCTCAGTGAATTGTATCTGTGTCACTTCATATTTCCCAATGTAAAATTCATCCAATGTCACGCTGTGCGTTGGATATTCTTCATGCCGGAAATCAGGTCTCCAAACGTTCCCCATTGTGAAAGTACCACCGGGAACAAACACAAGTCCACTGGGAGGGAACTTGATTTTATATACTTTCGAATAATCTGATTGTCTTGTTGCAGTGTAAGCCGTTAATCGATAAGAATAGTAAGTTCCTGTCATTAATCCCCGATCAACATAGAAAGATGAATTGGCTTCTATATCAGCGATTTCAGAGAAGGGTCCTTCTCCTTCACCACGTTCTACTTTAAACCCAGTCTCAAAAGCACAGTTATCATCCCATGAAAGTTTAATGGATTGGCTATCATCGACCATAATAGTAAGATTAGTCGGTGCCTGGATTATTAATTCTACTGGCGCTGATTCTCGGGAATAATCACTAACTTTATCACCCGCAAATGCCCGCACGCGATAAGTATAGATCTGACCATATTCCAAACCGTTATCAGTATAATGTGTTGTATCAGCATTGACCTGTCCAATTATAGTAAAAGTATCTCCGATGTTTCGTTCAACTTCATATCCATCTTCACAACCGGATTTATCTCTCCAGTTTAGATATATTGATTGATCGGAAATTACTACCGTAGTTAGTTTTGTCGGTGTTTCAAGGTTAGTTTCTGTTTCTATTAAAAATTCACATGCCATAAATCCAATTGTCACAAGGATAATGACAAATACTATCCAGACTCTTTTCATTCATTCTCCATATAAAAAGGGTGACACCAATAATAGTGTAGATCTACTTAATCAACAACATCTTCTTCACTTGCTGAAAATTACCGGCCAGAATCTGATAAAAATAGACGCCTGAACTATAACTTGAAGCATCAAACTGAACAGAGTAATATCCCGGCTGTTGAGTTCTATTTACCAATTTATCTATAACTCGTCCGTTTACATCAAATATTGAAATTTGAACATTTGATGTTTTAGGTAATGCATATTCAATTACAGTTATTGGGTTAAAGGGATTTGGGTAGTTCTGTGACAGTGCGTATTTATCCGGTAATCCCTTCTGAGAATCAATTCCAACCAAATAATTAACCCTCGTCTGGCCAATATTAAATTGTTCAACTTCTTCATTAATCCTCATTTTTAATAATGATACAGTTGTACTATGTTCCGTTGCTTCCTGCTTATAATCGAAGCAAGCAGTAATAAATATTCCACTGGCACCGTCCTGATTCGTACCGGCACCAACCCACTGAATCTTTCCATCTTCATTTGACAACTGAATTTGATAATCGGATTTATCTGTTGGAAGTTGGAATTCTGAGAACATCAGACATTGAGGATCATATTCAAGACATCCTTCAAAGGAGAAGATATTATTTCCATTTTCTATTAATATAGGTAATTCAAATATTCCACCTAATGTCCCGATTTCTTCTTCCATTGAAAATTCACCGGCAGCCATAAGACTTCCATATACGGAAGTATCATAAGGTAAATCGTTTATTAGTCCCACTCCATACCGCAGGATCACTGAAGCATCAAGGGCAGATACAGTACCGTCTTCAGTAACATCAGCATTGGCTAATTCCTGACAATCGAGTATCTCTACCTCAATGACATGTTTTAAGATAAGGGCGGCGTCATGTGCCTGAACTTCTCCGTTACTATCCACATCACCATAAAAAGGAATAGGTTTAATATAAATTCCACCATTGGTAATAGATACCTGATCCTCGCCTGTATTAAATAAGGCGGATTCGATATTAATCGGTTTGAAATTGCATGGCTCTCCTGTTGCAACAAACTTCAACCAGCAAAAAACACCGCTACCTGAAATACCCTCTGCGCCGGCAAACCAGGAAATTATCAGGCTATCACCAGTCTCATTGACGGCAGAATTCCAGCCGGCGCCACCTGTCATACTTGAGGA
>CAZAKB010000037.1:20243-23182 GCA_964485475.1 uncultured bacterium | reverse complement strand
TATGGAACCAGTTCTCATTTTCTTGAATATTTTGGACTAAACAGTCTTCATGATCTCCCGAAATTAAAGGAGATTGAAGAAATAATGAATGTGGAAATCGACGATGGTGATGAAGAAGAATACAACGGGAATCCGTCTGAATAGATATCTCTCCTTGTGCGGGATTGCCTCCCGCCGAAAATGTGAAGAGATGATTACAGAAGACCGGGTTGCAGTAAATGGTAGAATCGTGACTGATTTTTCCACATCTGTACAGGAAAGCGATGTCGTAACCCTGGATGGTGGAAAAATTTCCCCTCAGCGAAGTAATTATCTGCTGTTAAACAAGCCAAAAGGTGTGATTACAACCTTGAGTGACGAACAGTGGCGAAAACATGTGGGCATGCTTTTACCAAAAAATGTGTTTGTGAAACCAATCGGTCGTTTGGATAAGAACACAACCGGTATCTTATTATTCACAAACGATGGTGAGTTACATTATCGCCTGACCCATCCGAAATATCAGATCCCAAGGGTTTACCAGGTTGAACTGGATAAAATGTACAGCGAGAAATTAACCAGCACTATCACAGCGGGAGTTCGGTTAAATTACCGTGAAACGGCTCGTGGCAATGTGTTGCATGTTCGCCATATGAAAAAACACTCCATCGTGACTCTTGAGCTGCGTGAAGGTCTCAACAGAGAAATTCACAGAATGTTTAAAGTGCTGGGATACAGAGTGACGGACCTGGATCGAATTAGCTATGCTGGTATCTTTACCGGAGCAGTGAAGCTTGGGCAATGGCGGCATTTGAGTATGGCCGAAGTGCAGAAATTGAAGGAATTGTGCGGAATTGTATAGAGTAAGGAAAGCATTTGTTTTTATCAGGTGAACAATTAAATTTACTGGCTATTTGAAAGGTGAGATATGGGAATGATTATTGCGATAGACGGTCCGGCTGGTTCCGGAAAAAGCAGTACGGCCAAAGAAGTAGCCAGACAGTTAAATTTTACATACGTTGATACCGGTGCAATGTACCGGGCTGCGACTTTAGCGACACTCCAAAAAAACATTGATATTGAAAATGAAGGTCTGATTACCCGACTGGCCCGAAAATTGGACATACGATTCCGCTGGATTGATAATGTGCATCATACGTTTCTGGACAATGAAGACGTCTCGGATGCCATCCGAACATCCACTGTCGCCGCAATGGTAAGTCCGGTTAGTGCGATTCCGGGAGTCAGAGTGGTTATGGCAGAACAGCAACGGGCTATGGCGAAAAATGATAATATTGTCATGGAAGGCCGTGATATTGGAACGAATGTATTTCCGAATGCCGATTTTAAGTTCTACATAGATGCGGATATCTATGTTCGGGCAACACGGCGTATCAACGATTATCGAAAAATCGGTCAGTCGCTGACAATTGAAGAAATCGTCAAGGAATTAAAAAAGCGCGATAAAATTGACTCATCACGTTCCCATTCACCGTTGAAAAAAGCGGATGATGCGATTACAATTGATACAAGCAAATTAAGTTTTCAGGAACAGGTTGATCAAATTGTATCGATCATCCGGAGAAAATCGGATTTAATTAGAAATCAATAAAAACGTAAAATTAACCCAAAACCGAAGGAACTTGTTCCATGACAGAAGAAGAAAAACAAATAACCCCTAACCCTTCAGAAGAGGTTTTAGAAAATACCGATGCTGAAGAAACCCCTGCTGAACTTGTATCTCCTATTGAGTCCCAAGCGCAGGAAGAAGCAGTTGTAGAAGAACCGGAAAAAGTCGAAGAAATCGATGAAATCCCAACTGTAGAAGAAACAGAACCGATGACTGAACCTGAAACGGAAGCTGTTGAAGCTCCGGTTGAAGTAGTGACAGAGATTATTGAAGAACAATCAGAAACAAACGATGATGGCGTACCCTATAAAACCGAATTGGTTAGCAGTGGTCCGCTCTCTGAAGAAATTCGTGTATTTGAATTAAAAGACTTAGATAAAATCCAAAAAGATGTGGATGAAGACCAGCGAAAAATCTACGAAAGTTCGCTTCGGGACATTTCACAGGAACAGCGGATTATTGGAACTATTGTTACCGTAAATGATAATGAAATATTGATGGATGTCGGTTTTAAATCCGAAGGTGTAATTTCACGGGATGAATTTGAAGACGGCGAAGGCCCGAAAATCGGAGAACAGATTGAAGTGTTTGTCGACATCCTTGAAGATGAAAACGGACAAATGATTCTCTCCAAGAAAAAAGCCGACTTTATGCGAGTCTGGGAAAGAGTTCGGGATATCCACGATACAGCTGAGACAATTGAAGGACGTATTACCAACCGGATTAAAGGTGGTATGGTCGTTGATATTATGGGTATTGATGCGTTTCTGCCGGGATCACAGATCGATATTCGTCCGGTGACGGATTTTGATTCCTATGTTGGAAAAACATTTGAATTCCGGATTGTTAAATTGAACGAGCTGCGGAAAAATATCGTACTCAGCCGTAAAGATATCCTTGAAGAGAGCATGAAAGAAAAACGTGATGAACTGCTGTCAAAGATCAAAGTGGGCGATGTCCTCAAAGGACGTGTTAAAAATATTACGGACTTTGGAGTATTTATCGATCTGGGTGGCCTGGACGGACTGCTCCATATTACTGACCTTTCCTGGGGACGTGTCAATCATCCAAAGGAAGTTGTTGGAATGGATGATGAACTTACGGTCAAGGTTATTGATTACGACTCCGAAAAGCAGCGCGTATCACTTGGATTAAAGCAGTTGACGCCTCATCCTTGGGAGGGCATTGAAGAACGCTATCCGATTGACTCCATTGTAAAAGGTAAAGTTGTAAATATTGCCAATTACGGTGTTTTCGTTGAACTGGAAAAGGGTGTCGAAGGCCTGATCCATATATCGGAAATCTCGTGGACTCAGCATATCAAACATCC
>CAZAKB010000037.1:0-20143 GCA_964485475.1 uncultured bacterium | reverse complement strand
TCGAAGGCCTGATCCATATATCGGAAATCTCGTGGACTCAGCATATCAAACATCCATCTGAGGTATTCAGTCTGGGTGAAGAGATTGAAGCGAAAGTGCTGAATATCGATGGTGAAGATCGGAAAATTTCACTCGGATTTAAGCAACTGGAGCCGGACCCATGGGAAACAATCGAGCAGACATATGTTCCCAACTCAACTTACAAAGGTATTGTTCGCAACCTGACACCCTATGGAGTGTTTGTTGAATTGCAGGAAGGTATCGATGGATTTGTGCATATTTCCGATCTTTCATGGACCCGGAAAATCCGTCATCCACGTGAAATTATTAAGCGTGGGGATGAGATTGATGTTCGGATTCTGGAGGTATCCAAGGAAAACCGGAAGATTACGCTTGGTGTGAAACAGACAGAAACCGATCCGTGGCCGATGATCGAAGGTATTTATACCGAAGGTTCCATTGTTGAAGGTGAAGTGGCAAAGATTACGGAAAAAGTCATTGTTGTTAATCTGGAACACGATGTAGACGCAATCGTTCCTATTGGACAGATGCCTAAAAAAGATCGGAACGACGTCAGTAAAGCGATTAGTATCGGCGAAAAACTTCAATTGAAGGTTCTGGAAGTCAATAAAAATGAAAAACGGATTGTTCTCTCAAGAGATCAGGCAATTCCTAAAGAGCCCAAAGACGATGTTGAGGCTTATATGCTGCAACAGGCCGATCTTTCTGACAAAATAAAGATTCCAGATGAAATCCGGAATAAAATCGCAAAGTCAGAAAAGGCTAAAAAAGAGGCCGAAACAGTAGAAAAGGAAAAGGCCCCAAAAAAGGTTGCCAAGAAGAAAATAGATCAAGAAACTGAAAAACCTGCGACTGAAACTGAAACTGAAACGAAAGCAACACCGAAAAAAACTTCAAAAAAAGCAAAACCGAAATCAGAAGACGCAGATAGCAAAAAGAAAACTGTCAAAAAAGCCTCAGTAAAGAAAACCGCTGCCAAGAAAACCAGCAAAAAGGTTGAAAAACCTGAAGAGCAAGATGAGTCGGATAAACCAGAGGAAAAAAAGTAAGCAACGCTTCAGCGCAGTTATCTTAGCGTAAAATCAAATATAGGGGCTTGATATTAACAAGCCCCTATGTTATTTTCAGACGTTAATTCTTTAATTTTGGATTGGAAAAAAAATATGGCTGATGAATCGTTCTTAATTAAAATTGGTCGTCAGTTTATTAATTGGTTTCTGAAAAATACTCGCATCAAAATCGGAATACTTATACTGGCAATAATCATTTGGTTTTTTACGGTTCTTGGCAATCACTATACATACACCATCGATACGCCTTTGGAAATTATTAATATTGAAGAAGGAAAAACACTTAAAGAAAAAATTCCCAGCCATATTCAGGCGAACTTTTCCGGACGGGGAGTTGATCTTTTTTATTTGCTGACTACGCGTAAATATGCATTCAAATTTGTTCTCGATGTAGAATCTATCCGCTGGTACTATGTCTATAATCTGAATGATTATTTTGCAGAGAATGCCGAAAAGATAATTATTCCTCGCAATGTAAATGTCACTTTTAACCATATTGTATACCCGGAATCTCTTCAGGTAGAGTTAGATCGTCTGGACATGCTGCGTGTGCCTGTCCGTTTGCGCACCGATATAAAGACAGCACCCGGATACATATCCGTAAACAAACCGATCATTTCTCCTGATAGTGTACTGTTGAGTGGTCCCCGGACTTATATGAAAAAATACAAAGAGGTTTTCACAGAGCCGTTTCAAATGAATTCGGTTGTCACACCAATTGAAATTAACCTCGACTTGAAAATTCCGGTTGAAGATAATATTCAGGCAAGCGCTTATAAAGTTCATTTCTATCAGCCTGTTGAGCAAATTGGAGAGCAGATCATTTCTAACATTCCAGTTCACTTGGTTGGCGTGCCCAGCCGGACAAACGTTGAACTGAGTCCTTCAGAAATATCGTTAATGGTTTCTTCTGCAATCAGCCAGTTGACAACTATACTGCCGGAAGATATCAACGTCTATTTCAATTTTAAAAAAAGCTGGAAATATGGTGAAAATTATTATATTCCCACCGTGGAACTACCGGAAGGTGTATTGAGTTGGAGTAATATGACACCGCGGAGAATTGAAGTCCGGATCATACGGGAAAGATAGATGAAAATACTCGGAATTGAAACGTCTTGCGACGAGACCTCAGTCGCTGTTCTGGATGATACAACAGTATTGGTAAATCTCATAAGTTCACAATTAATACATCAGCAATATGGTGGCGTTGTCCCCGAGATTGCTTCCAGAGAACATATGCGCATTTTGGAAAACCTCGTTACTGAGGCACTTAATAAATCACGAATTGTGTTGGCCGATATCGATGGAATCGCCGTCACCCGTGGGCCTGGTCTCATGGGCGCACTGCTGGTCGGTTTGAGTTTTGCCAAAGGGTTGGCTTATGCTACTGGAAAGCCTCTTCTGGGAGTCAATCATGTTGAAGGCCATATTATGGCAAATTTCCTGGATCATCCCGAACTGGAATACCCGTTTTTATGTCTGCTTGTTTCCGGGGGACACACACAAATAGTATTGGTAAAAGATTTTCACGATTATACGATTCTTGGAAGAAGTATTGATGACGCCGCTGGTGAGGCTTTCGACAAGGCAGCCCGGATTTTGAATCTGGGCTATCCCGGAGGGCCCATCGTTGATCGGCTGGCGCAAAGTGGTAATCCGGAGTTTTACCATTTTCCACGGGCGAATATAAAAGATAATCCCACAAATTTCAGTTTTAGCGGTTTAAAAACAGCATTACTCTATTTAGTGAAACAAAGAGGGGGTGCGTGGGCTGAAAAAAACATAAACGATCTCTGTGCATCTTTCCAGGAAGCGATTGTGGAAGTTCTAGTGACCAACGCCTTCGAAACGGCAGTCCAGAGAAAATGTCGGAAACTGGTGCTGGCTGGTGGGGTTGCTGCCAATTCAAGATTACGAACCCGGATCAGTGAAATTGCGATACAGTATGGTATTTCGGTATATTTTCCATCTCTGGAATATTGCACAGATAACGCTGCAATGATTGCACGTACTGGTCGCGAACTCTATATCCGCCAATTATTTTCATCCAGTAGTATCTCAGCTATACCGAATTTAACGCTGGGAAATGATTTTTAATTCATGCATTCATTATCTATTCAGTTTCAAAATTTAACATTCTGGATTTTACCGGTCATTGGTGCTGTTTTGATTGTACTGTACATCAGTTACCGACGTCTGCGAGTGCAATCCGATTGGCCTGCTCCAGTGTTGATTTTGTTGCGTAGTATTGTATTTTTTTGTATCCTGGTTTTAATTTTAAAACCGTTGATTAGTTGGGAAATTCGAAAAAATCACAAACCTCTTGTTGTTATATTTGCCGACCAATCTCTCAGTATGATGGCACATGAGGGGATTTCAGCAGATTCAGTCCGTTCAATTGTCACGGATCTGAAAACGTTGATTGAACGACATGACGCGCACGTTAAAATAATGCCTTTTGGCTTGCAGGTTGGTGGCGAAGTGAAAAGTCCAAAGGAATTATCCTTTGATAGTGATGGTACGAATATTTCCGAGGTATTAGATTACTGTGAAAATTATCGGGATGATTGGAATATTAGGGCCGCAGTCATTGTAAGTGATGGAGTTTCAACTGCTGGTGAAGATCCGCTGTTAAAAAAAATGCATCCACGATTTCCTGTCTGTTCCATCGGAATTGGTGACAGTCTTTTAATTATGGACCCCGTCGTAATCGATTTGTCCATGCCTTCAAAAGCCAGTATCGATGACAGCATTTTAGTTGAAGCACGGGTATTACCGTTAGGGTACGGAAATACGATCACGGTTTGGTTGAAAAAAGATGGTCAAATCATTCAGAAAAAAACTATTCCAACCTTTAAGAAATCGTTAGTAAGTACTATTCAGTTCACCATAATTCCGGATCAGGCTGGCAAGGCGTATTACAGCGTTTTGATCGATACGACTCATGATCGAAATCCGCTAAATAACGAACAAAAATCTTTAATTCGGATTTACAATAATAAACAACGGCTTGTGATTATCCAGGGCCAGAACAGTTTTGATGGCCGTTATTTTTCCATAATGTCGAAGACATTTCCCGAAATGGAAATAATCGACTTGCTTGGTTTTCAGGGTAAATGGCACACCGGTTTTGAGTCCGATCCATTCCGTGTGAAATGGGATGCAGTTGCATTGTTTGGTTTTCCATCAAATGACCTCACAGCAGATCAATTAAATCAGGTATCATTAAAAATATCTCAGGACAAACCAGCCCAATATATTCAGTATTTGCCGGCAATGGTACCCGACAAACTGAACCGTGTTTTTTCGAAACAAATCCTTCAAAGATATCGATTAAGTGAATCTGAAATCCCTGCTAGTTTTTGCCAAATCAATGAAGAAAATCAAAACCACCCGGTGTTGATGAATTTGCGATTGGAGAAACAGTATAAGAGTGATTGGGCGGACTTACCACCCGTTGGGATGCCTTTTAAGGAAATTCAATTATCCGATGATTATATTTCCATTATTGAATCCGATGATCAAAGAGCGCTTCCAATCCTGTCTCTGAGTGAAGCGGATGGTATCCGAAAGGTATTTGTCAGCGGAGTTGATCTATGGCGTTGGGATATGATGACAACAGGTGCCAATAATCATTACATTTACACAGAGCTGATGACATCTGTTTTGAAGTGGCTTACTGATACATTAAGCACATCGGATTTACAATTTTCACTGAATAAAGATATCTATCTCAAAGGTGAAGTTGCAGAAGTGACCGGTATCATTACCGATATTAAAGGTGGAATTATTCCTGATGCCACATTGTCTGCTGAATTGATTGATGCAGGGAACAATTCAAGCAATTTTCTCATTCAATGGGATGGTAGCAAATACCGGGGAGAAATTCCGTTAATAAAAGAAGGAGATCATCAAATTATCATTAATGCTGTTACCGCTGAGTATAATCTGGGTGATTTCCGAAAAAGCATTCAGGTACTTCAGAATTCTGTGGAGCATCAGAATATTCACCAGGATGTTGAAACGCTGAAAGGCATTGCAAATAGAACCCAGGGCTCTTATTTTACTCTGAATTACTACAAAAATATTGCAGATGCAATCACCTTTGAATCAGAAATAAATACCAGTTTTCACAAGCTAAAACTATGGCGTTGGCCGGGAATATTTATAATATTACTATTTGCGATGATTACAGAATGGGTGATCCGGAGAATATCCGGCTATCAATAAAAAAACCTTGCGATTTAGCGTTGCGATGCCCAAATTTTCGAGGTGCTGTCGACGGAAGAAACAAAAGAGGCAAAATTAAAATATTTGATACATAAAAACAGATCGTAGCACCTGTCATAAATCCTTAAAAAATTATAAATATCTTTGTTCAGGAGGAGATTTCATGGAAAAAATTGCAATGATTGGGGTTGGGTACGTCGGATTAGTATCGGGAACTGGACTGGCGGATTTCGGAAACGAAGTCATCTGTGTGGATATTGATGCTGAAAAAATTAAAAAATTAAAAAATGATATTCTTCCCATATATGAACCGGGTCTTCTGGATCTGGTCAAAAAGAATGTTGATAAGGGAAGACTAAGTTTTACTACGGATTTGGAAAACTCGATTAAAAATTCCCGGGTTATTTTTTCTGCTGTTCCAACCCCCTCAGCAGAAAATGGAGAAGTTGATCTTAGTTATGTGTTTAATGTCGTTGATAAACTTGCGGAAATAATCGACAGTTATAAAATAATTGTGACAAAAAGTACTGTAGCTGTTGGAACCGGGGATAAGATCAGGGAACGGCTTTTATCAAAGGGAATTGCCGAAGATATGTTTGATATCGTATCAAATCCTGAGTTTTTAAGGGAAGGTTCAGCGGTTGGTGATTTTATGCGTCCGGATCGGATAGTTTTAGGAACCAGTTCGGAAAAAGCGTTGGAAATAATGAAAGGCATATACCGATCTCTTTACCTGATCGAAACGCCAATTGTCGGTACCGATGTCCGGACGGCTGAAATGATCAAGTATGCATCCAATGCATTTCTGGCGACTAAGATTTCATTCATTAATGAGGTTGCGAATATCTGCGAAAATGTGGGTGCGAATGTTCAGATGGTTTCGAAAGCGATGGGACTTGACGGACGAATTTCACCCAAGTTTTTGCATGCAGGGCCCGGTTATGGCGGTTCCTGTTTTCCAAAAGATACATTGGCATTGGCAAAAATTGCCGAGCAGACCGGCCTGAAAGCCACAATCGTGGAAGCAGTGATTGAGGTTAATCATCGTCAGAAATTAAGGGTCGTTGAGAAATTATTGAAGTTTGTTCCCAATTTAAAAGGGAAAACAATCGGATTACTGGGTCTGGCATTTAAACCAAATACCGATGACGTCCGCGATGCTCCGGCCCTAACAGTTATCGATGAAATTCTGAAGCAGGGTGGTAAAATTAAAGGTTATGACCCTGAAGCCATGAATGAAATGCGAAAGTATTTTCCACAGATTACCTATGTGGCATCATCAGAGGATGCTGTGAAAGATGTGGATGGTCTGATTATCCTAACTGAGTGGAATGAATTCAGGAACATGGATTTGGATTACATTAAATTGGTCATGAAGAAACCGGTGCTGATTGATGCACGCAATATTTATGAACCGGATATGGTTATAAAAAAAGGCTTTTTATATGATTGTATCGGAAGAAAAGTCGAAAATCTTTAAAAATTAAGAGGCATATTTGGCTGGAAAAAAGGTATATATTGTCACTGGCGGCGCCGGATTTATCGGTAGCAATTATATTCATTACCTGTTTGAAAAATACGAGCAGGTTAAGGTCATTAATCTGGATAAACTGACCTATGCCGGAAATCCTGAAAACTTAGCCGATTTAAAGGATAATCCGGATTACATATTCGTAAAAGGTGATATTTGCGACGCAAAAATTGTCAATGATATTTTTGAAAAATATAAGCCGGATTACCTGATAAATTTCGCCGCGGAAAGTCATGTGGATCGCAGTATTGGTGATGCCGAAGATTTTATCCGCACGGATATGTACGGTGTGTATATTCTGTTGGAAGCGACTCGTAAGTATGGCCTTGAGCGCTTTATTCAAATTAGTACGGATGAAGTCTACGGCTCTATTGAATCCGGCTCGTTTACTGAAGAATCACCGTTGAAGCCAGGCAATCCTTACTCTGCCAATAAATCTGGTGGTGACCGTTTGGCGTATTCCTATTTTAACACCTATCAATCGCCGGTGATTATTACGAGGGCATCAAACAATTACGGCCCCTATCAGTATCCTGAAAAACTGATTCCGCTGTTTGTTACCAATGCTATGGAAGACAAGCCGCTTCCGCTTTATGGGGATGGTAAAAATGTCCGGGATTGGTTGTACGTGAAAGATCATTGTAAAGCCATAGAATTTGCATTAAAAAACGGTGAGCTTGGTGAAGTGTACAATATTGCCGGCGGCAGCGAGATGGAGAATATAGAGATTACCAAATTGATATTAAAACTGACAGGGAAGACAGAATCTCTGATCAGACCGGTGGCCGACCGGATTGGACACGACAGACGCTATTCGCTTGATGCTTCCAAACTGAAAGCCTTGGGCTGGACTCAGGAACATAGCTTTGACACCGCGATGCAGGAAACAGTTGAGTGGTACAAAAATAACCGACAATGGTGGGAAGTACTGAAAAGCGGTGAATACCTGGAATATTATAAAAAGCATTATAAGATGGAGCTGTAGGATATCCATTAATTAGATATGCGAGGATAATACAAATGAAATTGCGTGCAATAGGTTTATTTTTAATAATAGGGACATTTGGTTTTGGCCAGTCTATGTCAAATAGTGGTATAAATCCGAATATGTTTGGCTCTACAATATCGATGGGACAAAATAGTTTAAATACCGGACAGAGAAATTTGACAGGCAACTATTTTTCTGTCGATGAAAAAAAGTATATTGTTGATTCTGGCGATGAATTCTATATTAAAATTGATATTGCAGGGCCCGAAATTAAAACTTATAATGTTAAAGTGTCTAGTGACGGATATATCTTCATTCCTGAAGCACCGGGCTTGTATGTAAGGGGAGAAGTATTAATTTCCGTCAAAAAGTTGATAGCAAAACATTTGAAGAAATACTTTAACAATGCTGATATCGAGGTTTTTCTCGATAAAACACATTCGATTCATGTCTATTTATCCGGTGCATTGAATCGTTTTAATACAGTCGAGTTAAATTCTGGTAATAGACTTTATGATGTATTAGAGATGGTAATTAATAATTATCAATCCGATACCTTACTTGTCGATTATCTGAATACAGCTTCTCTTAGGAATATTACCTTAAACAGAAAAGATATTCATAATCAATATGATGTTCTTAAATTTCGAAAAACCGGAATTAGTGAGAATCCATATTTAATGAACGAAGATATTATCCATATCCCATATAGAGATACAACCGCAGGAGATATAACTGTCGAGGGATTGATCGGAAATCCAATATCTTTTGAATTTAAAATTGGTGACAATCTATCTGATGCGATTCAATTTGCAGGAGGACTGTTACCATCTGCAGATTCTAGTGATATTATGTTATATCGATACACTGATAATAAAGAAACATTTCGTTTAATCCATGTTGATTATTACAATCAGAAGGTTTATTTACTAAAATCGGATGACCGAATTTTCATTCGTAGAAAACCGTTATATCGAAATAAAATGTCAGTCATGGTAAATGGTGCTGTATACTATCCTGGCGAATATCCGATTATTCTCAACAAAACTACTCTTTCTGAAATTATTCAACAAGCCGGCGGGATTACCGAAAATGCCAACCTGAATAATTCACGATTATTGAGAGTGAATGAAATACCCGGAGATAAAGAGCTTGAGCGAATTGACCTGTCATTGATGACATCTATGAACAGGCTTGAACGTGATTATTGGTCGAACTCATCGAAAGAAAATCTGTATATATTAAATTGTGATTTTTCAAAAATTGTCAATAAAAATAATCCGGATGATGATGTTACGCTATTAAATGGAGATGTTATTGAAATTGGCATGGATATCGATTATGTTTATGTGTCCGGAGCGGTGGTGAACCCCGGAATGATTAAGTACAATCCAGATTGGAGTTACCCAGACTATGTTGAGGCTGCCGGAGGGTATAAAGAAAGGGCCAAAAAGAAAAATATAAAGTTAATTAAAAATGCAGATGAAAACTGGTTGGATGCCAGAAGAGGTTATGTCATAGCGGAAGGTGATCATCTTTTTATACCACAGCGGTACGAAAGAGATTTATTATCCTATGCAATGCAGGCTCTATCAATATTCACTCAAGTAGCGACAATTATTCTTGTGATGACCAGTTTTAAATAATCAAAAAGGTCAAAATAATATGGAAGAAAAAGCAAAATATCCTGTTCTGACGTTTATACTACGATTCTGGAAAACAAATCTTTTCACACTTCTTATCGCGGGTATTGCGATAATATTTTACGTGTTTTTTGTTATTGAAAAAAAATACACATCCAATGTTTCGATTTTACCACCTAGTGGTAATTTAACATCGGGAATAGGTGGTCAGATGGGGGATTTAGCAAGCCTTGTTGGGGTTAATATTCAATCCAATGCTATCCAGAGTCCCGATATGTATAAAGAGATTTTACTCTCTCGCCAATTAACAGAGCATCTTTTATTTGAAGAATTTGAAATTTTAAACGATCAAAATATTCTTATTAAAGATAAACTAATCAACTTGTTGAAAATTGAGGCAAAATCTGATCATGAATTATTAGATGCATCTCTAAAAATGTTTAGGGAAAAGGTTATTTTTATAAATATAAGTACTGATTGTGGAATTGTCTATTTAACTGTGACACTTAATGACCCAAATTTAGCAGCAAAAGTTGCTACTCGCATGGTAGAAATTCTAAATAATATTGTTACGACTCAAGTTCAGCTTGAGTATAGGCAACAGCTAATGTACATTCAAGAACATATTAATGTTGCCAGGGATAGTATAAAAATCTCTGAAAGAGATCTCCAGTTTTTTTTAGAAGATGTGAATGTAATGTCTGACCCGATAAATCTAATCCGGGAGATGGCATTAAAGAGAGATTTGGAATTATATACTGCAATTTATGTTGAATTAAAGAAACAGTTAGAAATATTTACCTTAAAATCAATGGTTACTTTAGCTGAAGTTAAAATTTTAGACAAAGCGAATGTTCCTTATTATAAAAGCAGACCCAAGCGAGTATTACTCGTGATTAGCGCAGGACTTCTTTTCCTTGTAATTCAAATTAGTATAAATAGTGGAATTCTTATTTTTCAAAATTTCCGTTCAGATATTATAAAAAATAATGACCAAAATTAAATCTCAAGAAGAGAAAGGGATATTTCAAAGATCTGAGGGTAAAAATATTCTTCAAAATATTACCCATTTTGGGATATATCAGATTATTAGCTATCTTGTTCCTCTTATTACAATTCCCTATATATTAAGAGTGATCGGTGTAGAGAAATTTGGGGTAATTAGTTTTGCATTGGCATTGATTTACTACTTTCGAATAATTGTTGAATATGGTTTTTCTATTACTGGTGTTCAGATGATTGCTCAAAATCCAAGCAATCCTCAAAAACAATCGAAAATTGTATGTAATGTAATTACAATCCAACTGATAATTTCTATTATCTGTGCTTTAGTTTTGACTCTTTTAATAATATTTATTAAGAGAATAAATTTTAGTAAAATGGTATATATATACACATATGGAATTGTGTTTGGAAATATTTTCCTTTTTTTATGGTTTTATATTGGCTCAGAGAAAATAAAATATTTAAATGTAATTAGTTCTATCTCAAAGCTGATATATATCATTTTAATTCTTTTACTAGTTAAAACAGAAAAAGATTTCATTTATATCCCAATGATAAATTCCGGTACGCTCTTGCTTGCAGGTATTGCAAGTATGATCATTTTAAGATATCGATTTAATATACGGTTTGTTAGACCTGATATTAGAGAATTGATCAAGTATTTAAAAGAAGGTTGGTATGTTTTTATTTCCAATATTGGTATGAACTTATACAGAAATACTAATATTATTATTCTTGGTGTTTTAGCGAGTGATGCATTGGTTGGAATTTACAGTGCTGGCGAAAAATTGATAAAAGCTGTCCAGAATATGTTGTCACCGATTACCCAGACGCTTTATCCATATGTTTCAAGAATGAAAGTCCAAAACCCAAAAAGATTACTATATATTTTCAGATATATTATCATAATTATGAGTATAATTGGTGGCCTATTATCATTGCTAACGATTGGACTTGCACCAACGATAGCTCGATTAATTATGGGAACAACGGATAAATCATTAGTGCTTATATTACGATATGCGTCAATGGTAATTATGTTTGGTGGAATTAATTATGTTGTTGGTATAATATTTATGACAAATTTCAATTTGAAAAAAGAATTTTCTAAAAGTGTAATTATTGTAGGAGTCGTAAATATAATTATCTGCTTCATACTGACATATTTTTGGAAAACTGTCGGAACGTCGATATCTTTAACTTTATCGGAGATGATTTTACTACTATTAATGACATTTTATATTTATAAGCTTAGAAACAGGTGGTTAATTCTTGATAAATCAATTTAATACACCCCATGTGGCTGTTATTATCCTTAACTGGGAAACCTGGCAGGATACAATTGAATGTCTTGAGTCAGTACTTAAATCGAAATATCAAAATTATTCAATTATTTTAATAGATAATGGTTCAAGAAATGAATCAATTGAAATGTTAATCAAATGGGCAAATGGGAACTTAGATCATAAGATTAACACATCCTTTTCCCATTTAGTTTTTCCCGAATCAATAAAGCCTATCAAAGTCACACAGGTGAGTTGTAAAAATGGAGAATGCAGATCATATAGTAAAGATGTGGGAAAAAATCTGATACATCTTTTATGCAATGATGAAAATCTTGGGTTTGCCCGTGCAAATAATATAGGGATCAAATATGCTCAGAAAGTGTTGACAAGCGATTTCTTTTTTTTATTAAATAATGATACAGTAATTGATAATATGACAATCAGTAATCTTATTAATCCCGTGATCAATGATAAGACAGTGGGTGCGGCACAGTCAGTGATTTATTATTATGATAAACCGGAGAAAATCGATTCTGCCGGGGGTAAACTATATTATTATTTGGGAAAGGGAAAATTCAATACGAAAATGAAAAGTGATAAATCAACGGATGTTGGGTTCATAAACGGTTGTGCACTTTTGCTACGAAATGATACAATTGAAAAAGTTGGATATCTTTCCGAAAGATTCTTTTTTGGTGAAGAGGATTTTGAATATAGTTTAAGATTATTTAAAAATAAAATTAAAAGAATTTGTGCTAATCAAAGTATTGTATATCATAAAATTAGTAAATCATCAAATATTTTACTTGATAATCAAAGAGCTCGAAAATTATCAATTTCTGCTTTAAATAGGATAGTAGATATGAAAGAATATTACCCAAGGATTTACTGGCATATATGGAGATATGTGACAATATTCTATTATTATTTTGGTCTTATGCTAGTTAAGTATCATATCGGGTTCCGGGAAGCAAATAAGCAATTTCGAATTATCTTTAAAAATAGCAATCGACTTCAAGATATGAAAAAAGAAACTTATTTAAAGCTGTTTAAGAAATGATTAATGCCCCGCAATTGACTAGTTTGGCGTTTTCTGGAATTGTACTACTTCTGACAGTGTTTGATAAAAGACGATTAAATACTGTTTTGACTCCTTTTTCATTATCGGCGTGGCCGTTGGTTGTTATTATATTAACAGTAAATTTCTTATTAGGTGGGCTGGAATTCAAATCTGTAACAGTAAGAGCACAGTTATTTTTGCTGTCAAACATTCTTGTTATATGGCTAATCGGATTTATATTTTTAATAAATAATGGAATTGAGGTTAGAAAAAATATTAAAGATGTATTTCAACCCTATGCCAGGTACCAAAATATTCTTATTATTCTTTCATGGATCGTCAATATTGCAGTATATCTAAGAGTCAGATCTTTATTATCATCTCATGGTGGATTTGGCTATTTAGGCGATCCTGAATTTGAAAAACTGATTACTTCTGGCCCGGTTGCACATATGGCTCAATTTGGTAAAGTTACGTTTATTCTTCTAAGTTTTATTCTGCCTAGTGCAACAAAGAAAAAGTTGATTTATATTACACTTTCCGGATTGATTGTTTCATTTTTAGCGCTTCAGGTAAAATACAATCTGATTACTGTTTTAGTGATAATCTTTATTTATCATAATTATTCATTGCCTGTCAAGACACAGATAAAAAATATTATCATGTTTTCTTTAGTAGTTGTTCTTTTAATGGGATTGTCTCTTGTATTATTAACAGTGTTTTGGGGCACCTTTTTCGCTTCGAAGACTTCGGTGTGGCTTTTCTTACTTAGAAACATGTTGAGTTATCTTTTCTCTGCGCCAATCGTGTTAGATGAGTGGTTGAATTATCCGAGTATTCAGCCGGGATGGTCACTACTTATCGTGTTCAGGAATATACTAAATTTAATAAACGGAAATCCAATAATATATAATCCTCTAAATTATGTTGATCTTGATTTTTCTGAAGTTGCTCCAAAAGTCAATTCAAATGTTGGGACAAGTTGGGGAGCATATTTTATAATTGGTGGATGGTTTTTTTCTTTGTTTATGAGTTGCCTTGTTTCTATCATTTCATACTTTTTTTATTTTAGATCAAGAAAAAAATATACTTCTTCTAATATTTTCTTTAATATTATTTTTCTTTCCTTAGCAACCCTAAGTTTTTTTGGACAGTATTTTACTCTGATTTCTTATTACGAAATGTGTGCATATTTTGGAATAATAATAATTTGTTTTAATCTATTCAACAATCTCTATGAAAAATATGATATTCCAGATAGTAGACAATTATTAAATAAATCAAATAATAAACCAATCAGTGGAATGTAAACGGAGTTTAAATATTATTAAAAAACCAATTATATTGAATGTTGTAAATATATTTAGTGGTGCCGTCGCTCAAATACTCTTCGATTTAATGCCATACTTTATGATGCATTTTAATGTAAAAATTATTTCAATTGAACCAATTAATGAAGATGAAAAAGTTGTCAAAGATTTTCGACGAGACTTTGATTGTTTGACATCGTTAAATGTTCACAGGCTTTCTATTATCAAAGCCTACCGGGAGTTGAAGAAATATATCAATTTCCATAAACCAGATATCGTCCACTCACATATGGGACGAGCTGATGTTATGTGTGCTTTGATAAATCCAGTCGATTTAATATTGATGAGTACATTTCATTGTGAAAAGAGAAATCATAAGATATTTACTCAATTTGGGTACTATTTAAGTGATAAAAATGTCGATTGGCGAATCTGCATTTCGAAAACAGTCGAAACAAGCTATTATTCTAATTTATTTTTAAAAAGTCCTCATTCAGTCATTTACAATCCCGTTAAGGTTGAAAATTTCACAAATGTTATCAGTCACAAAATGGTTTTAAAAAAACAACTAGGAATTGATTCCGATAGCAAAGTACTATTAAATGTTGGACGATTAGTAAAAAGTAAGGGGCAAAAATATTTAATTCCAATGATGGTGGATCTATGTAAAAAGCGCTCCGATGTTCTATTGTTAATTGTTGGGGATGGTCTTTTGTATACTGAGATTGAATCTCAAATCAGAAAATATAATTTAGTAGATAAAGTGTTTTTACTTGGAAAAAGAGCTGATATCCCAGAATTATTAAATATTTCTGATGTGTTTGTATATTCGGCTCAATGGGAAGGGCTCGGAGTCGCAGTTATAGAGGCGATGGCTGCAAAAGTTCCAGTGATTGTACATCCAATTGCATCATTAAAAGAATATATTACTGACAATATATCCGGGTATTTTGCTGATATTCATATAACTCAAAAATTTTCCGATAAAATAATTGAAGTTCTTGATGATACAGAGGGCCAACAGAAATTAATTTTAAATGCTTTTAAAAAAGTGCAGCATCAATTTTCAATTCCAAATGCTGCAAACTGTTATATTGATTTATATTTTAATCTTTTAGAAAAAAGACAAAAAAAATCATAATTATGGATTTAACTGTTAAAGGAAAGAAAGGTCGAATTAAAGTAGCATTTATTGCGAATACCAGTTGGTACCTTTATAATTTTCGTTTGCCATTAATTACTGAATTTTTGTCAAGAGATCTCGAAGTGGTAGTAATTGCTCCAAAAGATAAATGGTCGGAGATACTTAAGCAACTTGGCATTCGTTTTATTAATGTGGGAATAAATCGAAAAGGTCAAAATATTGTTGAAGATATAAAATTGACCAATACATTAATAAAAATATATCGCAAGGAACATCCAGATTATATTTTTCATTTTACAATTAAACCGGTGGTATTTGGAACGATTGCTTCAATATTTATAAACAATATTAAAGTGATAAATAATATAACAGGTTTAGGGTACGTTTTTATTGGAAGTTCTATTAAACATCAAATTTTACAGCCTATTGTCAGATTATTATATCGATTCTCTCTGAGATATTCCTATAGATTGGTTTTCCAAAATGGTGATGATAAAAATTATTTTCTTAAATATGGGCTTTTCAACGATGATAATAAAATGATTATCGTTCCAGGTTCGGGTATCGTTATATCCAATTCTAAAGACATACGGGAGAAAAAGGATAATAATATATGTAAATTTATTTTTGTTGGTCGGATGTTGAAAGATAAAGGAGTAATTGAGTACTTTCTTGCCGCCAAGGAGATAAAAAAGAGGTATAATAATGTTGAATTTATTATTATTGGAGATTTTGATTTAAATAATCCCGAATTTATTTCAACGGCTGAAGTAGAAAAATGGTGTCAGAATGGAATTGTTAAGTATTGTGGTTGGATAGAAGATGTTGAATCCCAGTTAAAAGATTCCGATGTTTTTGTACTACCATCGTACCGAGAAGGAATGCCTCGATCAACCCTTGAAGCCCTGGCCGCATCTTTACCTATAATCACAACAAATGTTCCAGGTTGTAGAGAAACGGTTGTTCACGGGAAAAATGGTCTATTAGTTCCGATGAAGAATGTTCATAAACTTGTCGAAGCAATTGAGTACATGCTCAATAATCCTGAAGAAAGACTTTGGATGGGGAAGGAATCTAGAAAACTTGCTGTTGAGCGTTTTGATGTGAAAAGAGTAAATAGAATATTCCTTGATGCTATGGGGATTAAGTAAATAACGTGAGTTCGATTTAACAGAAAGCATGTTGATTCGATTTTTCAAAGGTATAATCAATACCTTTCCTACACGCCGAATTAGTACAAGAAGAAAAGAAAAATATTTTTAATGGAAATCAGAAAAAATCTCTGTATTATGTAAAGGATAAACCCCTTCGTCCTATAATTAAAGATTGTTGGTCACAATTTATTTAAAATAATCCTAGGTAAGTCAAATTTCTTAACCCCAATTTCCCACTTTCTATAATAAGTACGAAATAAAAACCAAACTATTAATAAATCATTTTCAACTATTCCTGTACTTCGATATATTCTTTCACTATTATGAAAATTTATTGACCGTTGTAAAATTGGAGTCTCTACAAAATTCCAATTTATTAAATCTTCACTTGTTGCTAAATAAAGATTTAGGTCGCTGTATGGACCACAACATAAAATAAAATATTGGTCATCACATGCAAAAATATCAATATGCTAAGGTGATAAACTATTTGGATAATTGGCATTTATTGAGAAAATAGAGTCTTTTTCCCAATTAATGCCATTTTCACTATTTAGAAATTGTATTGGATGTCCTTGTAAACTGAGGTTCACGTAATACATGTAATAATTAATTTTTGTCTTAATAATAGTTGGAGATACGATAAAATTATCACCTTTTTGTAAATCATAGTGAATCACTCTTTCTTTTGACCAGTTTATTGCATCTTTGCTTTGAAGTAAAATAACATTCTGAGAATCAGGCTCCATGGTTTCTAGATAATACAAATGGAACATATTTTTCTCTGTATCGAACATTATATCCGGATCATCATTATGACCGTATTGAGGTGCATTAATTAATGGATTCAATCCGATAATTTCTTCATAAAAATCTACACCGTTTTCACTTACTAAAATACTTGGATTTTCAAAATGATCATTACTATATGGGTAAGGTGTCATGACCATGTAAAAATAATGACCGTTAAAACCATTTTCAAAATATAAAATATCAGGATGAGTCGCTTGGTTAGAACTATCATAAGTAGAAATATCTAAAATTTTTTCTGAAGGGATGTTATTAAGAATGTAGCTATGGTTTTCATCAAGTTCATTTTTAGGATAATTACAGCAAAATATTGATAAATAAAACATAATGTAAAGAAATAAAATTTTATAAGATTTTAAACTGATCTTTTTGTTATCCATTTGTATTAGATTGTCTAGCATCTTAATCGCAACATATGATTAAAAAATATTTAAGACATTTATTTTGACTTTGGGATAAATTTATTTTAATAATTAACAATTTAATTCATTCCACTTTTTACATTTTTTTAATTTATAACATTTTTACCTTCTTAAACAATTATAAAAAAAATCTTGAAAATAAATAGCTGTTTAATGACCTGAAAGCATTACAAGAAAAGATAGTTGTGTGTTAAATATCTCTTGCCATGAATGATATTGTTTTTTACATTCTAACCAATTGAAATACTGAGGGTGATAGTTACTACTAATTGCTACGTAAAATAAATATCCAAATACCAAAATTTTTAAAATAGTACGATTTGTCAGGTTCTTCTGGTCGTGTTTTTAAATTAAAAAATGGCATAAAATATTTAATCATTAAGGGAATATATTTGTATTTACAACTATTATTGATAACAGTAATAACTCTGGGAAGTTCATTAATTCTGACACGTATCGCGCGAAATCTTGCGGTTAAATACCAGATTGGCGATATACCAAATGTTCGTAAAGTACATCAAAAATTTATGCCCTATCTTGGTGGAGTTGCCATTGTATTATCTGTGTCTATTGGTACGGTTGTGTCGGTTTTTCTAGTCCCAATTATTGCCGGGAAAGTACCGAGTCACTATTATATTCTCGGTATTGCCTGTACATTTATTACGCTTGTAGGATTGTACGATGACCTGAAAGGTTTGAAATTTTCAACAAAATTTTATTGTCAGATTATTGCGGCAATTCTTGTTGTCATTGGCGGATTTCATTTTGATACTATTTATCTGCCGGTTTTAGGTAATATTCATCTCGGTATTTTTTCGTTTGTTTTCACATTGTTGTGGATCGTATTTATAACCAATGCCATGAATCTTTTAGATGGTCTCGACGGGTTAGCTGCCGGAGTAGCTACCATAATATTTCTCTTTTTTGCAATTATTGCTCTTCAGTCAGGAAGAACTTTAGTTGCGTTGGTAAATATTTTACTAATTTTCGCAAATCTTGGATTTTTAAAATATAATTTTCATCCAGCATCAATTTTTATGGGTGATGCTGGTTCACTGTTCCTGGGATTTTCCATATCAGTAATATCGTTAGAGATCGGTAGGATTGATGATACAAACACTCTGAATGTGATTGTTCCGCTGACTGTATTAGCGGTTCCGGCACTGGATACATTGATAGCCTTTTTTCGCAGAGCTGGTAAACGGATGCATCCCTTTATGGCGGATAAGGAGCATATTCATCACCGCCTGATGACGATTGGTTTTTCCCATAAGAATGCGGTGAAAATAATCTACTTCTTCAGTATTATGGCCGGTATAATGGGTTTTTCATTTTTGTACCTGAATACACGAGCAATGCTCACAGTGCTGTTTGTAATTGGTGTACTGCTGGCCATGATTATCCGACGTTTGGGTTATGTGGAAATCGAGCGTAATATTATTGTTGTAGGAAACGGTGAAGTCAATAACGGCAATGGAAAAACCAATGGACTGAGCAATGGTAACGGAAAGAAAGAATCCAAGTTTATTCCATTTGAAACGTCTGAGTTCATCCAGTCACTACTTTTTATATTTAGTGATATCTTTTTTATTATTTCAGCATTTTATCTGACATATTTTTGGCGGATCGTGCCCTTTTTAAATCGATATTTTTCACCGGGCGAGTTGATTCTTCAGACCTCCTGGACTATTGTATTTTGGATTATTTTATTGGGAGCTAATGATCTGTACCGTATCGAATGGGATACCTCGCGGATTGATGAGATTTTTACTGTTATAAAAATTGTTTTCTGGGGTATACTGTTTATTTTCTTTATAACCTTTGAAATTACCTTCCCAATAATTGTTGCCCGCCGGGTATTGGTTGTTTATGGCATTCTGCTTTTTATTGGAATTAGTTTAGGTCGACTAGTACTAATTGGAATTCTGAAGAATAATGATCTGCTGGGTTTCAAACGCAGACCAACTCTGATTATCGGTGCTTCAAACCGGGCGATAAACGTCGCCAATAAAATAAAGTATGTCCCGGAACTGAAATTTAAACTCGTTGGATATATCGACGATCATGTGAATGGGAATATTGGCAAGTTAATTAATGGTGTGCCAATCTTAGGCGGTTTTGAAGATATTCCAAAATTTATAAAAAAGGAAAAAGTCAAAGAAGTTATTATAGCACTGGATGACTCTGATAGTGACACAATTATTGATTTGATTGCCTTGTTCAGTCATTATAATGTGTCAGTAAAATTGTTGCCGGACTTTTATAACCTGATGTCGGGATTTAAGACTAGTCACATTTATGGCGTTTCGTTGATCCGATTTTTTGGCTCAAATATGAAAACCTGGGAATGGTTACTGAAACGAATAATTGATATGATCATATCACTGATTGTACTGGTTGTTTTTTCTCCGATTTGGCTGATTATTGCGATTGCTATTAAACTTGACTCCGGAGGCCCGGTATTTT
>CAZAKB010000036.1:9083-23305 GCA_964485475.1 uncultured bacterium | reverse complement strand
CCTTGCCGTCTCCCGCAGTTGCTGTCAGCGTCGGCATCTTAGGCGGACTCGCAAACCGGTAATCACTCTCATAGATATACTGAGTTATTTTCTTTTTCTGAAATAATGACGGCGCCGAATGCTCCGAAGACATCAAGCCGGATAAAGATTCATAGGCATGGACCGCTGCAATGGAAAATCGTTCTGTCCGTCCTTTGTATAAAGGAAATGTACCAGAACCAAATAGCTCAAATAGATTTGCCACATCGCCTGAATATTCTTCGAGATCCTGTTCTGCAAATGCATTATAACAGGTCTCATCTCTTTCAGGTGATGTTTGATCTAAAGTATATTTTCCCGGTACCATATGAAATGAGGTTAAACCAATCATATCGGATTCTGAAATGTCAGTTAAAGCAAAGTTCGGTTCACACCCGTAACCTTCTAAAAAGTCCGGTTTATGGTTGCATTCCGACCCGTCGGCATCGGGGCCTTCATATTGCAATTCTCCGGGGCCAACGCCATCCAGACCAACATCGTCCCCTGGATTCTCGCCATCATTATATATACCGTTACCGTTAATATCATCACCATCAACCCAGTCCTGGTCCTCATCAGCGTCCCAGTGATCTTTTAAATCTTCAAGTTCTTTATCATAGAATCTTAAAAAATTATCCAAATCAGCAATACCATCTGTTGGCCCTATGATGGCTGTTGCCTCGTTGTCACGCTTCTCATCAACCAGACCGTCATCATCATTATCAAGTCCATCATAGGGAATACCGGGACTTTCCAGAAAAGCCAATCCCAGTACACCCGGAACCAGGCCACCGTCTCCAATTCCATCATAATCCCAGATATACGCCATATCTTCAAATGTATCAAAAAAGCCAATTTCATCATTATGACCAGAATCCATCCAATACGAAAATGCACACTCAGGAAGATTATAATCTGAAATATTTGAAATATCATATTCCCAAAAGATTACATCTCTTGCTTGTGTATTATTCCACTGATAACCGCGTGTTTTAAGACGGACCCCAATCCCACCCCAGGGAAATCCTTTTTGAATTGTTACATTTGGACGCTTATCGCCAATACATATTCCAGGACGAGGATAATATTTAACCACATCATCACTACCAAGGTATTCCTGGTCATGGGCATCATTGGCAACAAAATAACTTTCAAGATCA
Source organism: uncultured bacterium (assembly GCA_964485475.1). GTDB lineage: Bacteria > Fidelibacterota > UBA2242 > UBA2242 > UBA2242 > B118-G9. Next base: position 22,127 of record CAZAKB010000036.1, on the reverse strand, counting down.
GCATACATAATGCCCCGACCAAACCGACCATCCCATTCCCCTGGCCATTTAAGTTCTTCTCCCCGGGATGGCCAACCCAAAGTCGGCCAGGAATCGGGTTTATTACTCATTGCAGCATAATCACTGGTTTCGCTAAAATAACCAAATACTGGATAAAGCCCCCAAACTACTGTACCGGATGAATTTTTGTCCATACCACAATCTCGACAGGTCTGAACATAATACAAATTTTTTAGCCCAGGGGTACTTTGGATTTCTTCAGGAGTATCTACTGGTATTGTGTCATTTTTAACATATACCTTCGCACCAAATTGTATAAAGCCTGTATTAATCATTCGAAGGCCCGTATAATCATTTGGCCATCTAGAATAATCACGAGGGGGCCAACCGGCCAACTGACCATTATTTAAAAACCTGAGAAGAACACGATTACCGGCCATGTATCCTTCCCGCATGGCCGCAATATCAGAAGCTGCATCATCAGGACCTTCGTATGTTTTTCCCTGTCCGAAAAGTTGAGTACCACACAATAATAGAATAGAAGAAAAAAATACGATTACCCTGATGAAATATGTTTTCTTCACGTTTTTATACTCCAGATTCTAATATCTAGTTGTCGGCCAATATTATTTGACCGACAACTAGATTATTTTTACTATGTCAAAATGACTTTAGCGCATTAAGATCATTTTCTTGATCTGCGTATAATTATCCGTTCTCATTTCGTAGAAATAAACACCCGAAGATATATTCGAACTTGCGTCCCAAAGGATACGATGTTGACCCATCGAATATTCTCTGTTGGCAATTTCAGTTACCTTCTGTCCCAATATGTTATACACATTGATCTGGACTTTGGCTGTTTTATCAAGATTGAACATTATCGTGGTGCTGGGGTTAAAGGGATTCGGATAGTTCCCAACCAGTTTTGTTTCAAACGGAACCAAGACTTTTTCTTCATCGATAGCACTTGGAGTGGTCTCAGTTTCGACTAATAGTGCGTCACCAAGAAGCCCTCTATTATCCACCGCACGTACAGTGTAATAATATGTTTCTCCCGGTGTAACATCAGTATCAGTAAACGAATATCCCGATGACTGACCAATACTATCCAGCACGACTACAGATACGTCATCATACCAGGCCTGGCCGGAACATTTGTCAACAGGGAAATCTCCACCCCAACTATCGCCATACTGACCAAACATCAGGGCACAGAAAGCACCCGGCTTCACGTTTACCCCAACGACATCGTCCGCTGTCCAATCATTGGTACCGTAGAGGCCTGTTTTCAATCCATACCAATCCTGGAAGTCGATTAGTGCACCACTGCCACCAGATATATTTTCCGTTTTGATATATGTCTTCATATAGACATCAAATCCGCGAGTCCCTTCTGGCGGATAGAGCCCTGTGAATATATGCGCGTGTCCGGCAGCCGCGGTAGTCGCGGACTGTGTTACACTGAAATCACCCGTACGAGCGACTCCTTCTGCCCAGTCCATGTCGGCACTAGCCCAGAAAAACTTACCCCAGTTTGCTGGAAATGTGAAGAAGTCATTCGGATCTTCAAAACTTGGATTATTACATATATTGGGTGTCTCTGTCCCTTTCATCACCTTTTTGACCAAGTAGTATTTAACAGGATTTACCGGCTGACCAATAGCTGGTATCCAATCCAGAGCAACTTGACCATCACTATAGGCAGAGTTCAACTCAACCGGTATAGACGGGGGTGTTCCCACATATTCTACAGAGATATCATCGTACCAGGCGCTACCGGCTTCACTACAACTATCCGCATTAAACCACATAGACAAAAAGTGATCTTCCTTTACATCCCAATCCTCATACCAATCCGGTATCATGAAGATTCCCTCTCTATATGTCCAATCGTTGGTACCTACCAGCGGTTCGGCAATATTACCTTCCCAACCAAGAGGATTGACTGCGATGTTATACACTCCTATACCTTCTGTCTTTACCCAGTAACTAAATTTGTACAGACCACCGACATACACAGTACTCGGACCTACAGAGGGCATTACAACACAATCATCACTGGTCTTACCTGCAATCGTCGTAAATTTGAAGGAATAGTTCCCTGAATGCTTGACCTGATCATCTATCGAGATGGTTGTAACATCCGTTGTGCCACAATATTCAACCCACCAGTTGTCCGGCATAGAAGGAGTTTCCGAATTTAAAATCTCAAAATCGCCATTGTATAGCAGATTGCCACCGGTGGTCATTACTGTTGCCATTTGTGCGTCACCCAGTAATCCATCGTCACCGACTGCGCGAACGGAATAGTAGTATGTCTCATTATCATCGACATTGGCATCAGTAAACGTCAAACTATTGGAATACCCAATACTATCAAAAACGACCGCCGATACGTCATCATACCAGGCTTGTCCAATTGTATTTGCCTCAGCATTCCAACCACCGTATCCATCAAAATATTGGCCAAACAACAGAGCGCAGGTCGAGCCGGATAATACATTAACTTTCACCGCATCGCTGGCAGTCCAGTCATTGGTTCCATACAGACCCGTTTCTCTCGCGTACCAGTCCTGAAAACCTATCAGGGCACCACTGCCGTCAGCTAAATCTTTAGTTTTGACAAAGGCTTGCATATAAACATCAAAACCACGTGTTCCGTCAGGCGGATTTAAGGTTTGGGAAATATATCCATGTCCGCCTAATTCAGATGAAATCGTGACACTGAAATCACCTGTACGGGCGGTATCTTCAGTCCAAGTCTGCTGGTCAGCAGAACTCCAGTAAAAAGTACCCCAGTCTGCTGCAAAGTCAAAGCTTGAATTTGGATCTTCAAAACTTGGGTTCGACAATATATTGGGAGAATCAGCGCCTCGTTTCACCCTTTTAACCAGATAGTGTGATATCGAGCCTGTTCCCGGTTCTGAGGCCCCCCAGTTCAATACAACCGAACCGTCTTCATAATCTCCTATGAGAGAAAAATCTTCCGGTGCAGATGGTGGTGTTCCCAGATATTCTACCGCCACATCATCAAACCAGGCACTTCCGGCCTGACCACAACTATCGGCGTTAAACCATAGTGATAAAAAATGTGCCGGCTCAAGTCCACCTTTATATGGATAGATAGCTTCGATGTAGGTCCAATCGCTTGGGGCCCCAACACCTTCGATCCAACCTGCCCACAGAACATCCATATTGCTCCAGACAAAGTCTTCAGCACCCTCAGTTTTTGTCCAAAAACTGATTTTATAAAGACCATTCATGTACATTGTATCCGGATCTACCGATGGCATGACAACACAATCCTCGCTCGTCTTGCCGGCAATCGTCGTAAATTTAAATGAATAATTCCCGGAATGCTTGACCTGATCATCGATTGAGATGGTTGTAAATTGTGGGGTATTGCAATATTCAACCCACCAACCATCAGGCATCGAAGGATCTTCCGAGTTTAGAACCTCAAAATCACCATTGTAAAGAATACTTTGAGCAAATATAGTAGTGCCAATACTGATCAGAACTACTACAATCACCAAACTAAACTTACTTAAAAATTCTTTCATTGCTTTCTCCTTTAATTAATAGTCTCTAAAAGCGATCTCTAACAACGTCCCTATACTTATCCTTCCACCTCCTTTCATACCATATACCTCATTTGAAATAAAGCACATTATGCGATTTGTAACCACTCTTAACTTAAATATCTATTTTTTTCAAGTTGTCTGTTATTGAAAATTTTCAAGTAATGAAAAACCCAAATACTCAATCACAATTTTAAAAAAACTCATTAAATAAATGTTTTCCAACTCTCTGAACTATAAAAACCCGCAAACGCTGCCGCACACGTTTGCAATATAATTTAAAAAAAATCCGTTATCAAGTATTTTTTTTATTTTACTATTGAATTTATGCATATAGCACCCATCGGACGAAATTTCAATTTATTAACGCAGTTTTTGCTAAATGCATTCTCAATCAATGCAATGTATTCGTCAACCAAATCTTTATGAAGAAATACCTGAATGGTCCCGGCAAAACCACCACCATGCACACGGCAGGCCCCGGTTATACCTGTTTTTTTTATATAAATCTCTGTCAGGGCAAGTGCCAGTGTAAGACTCTGCTCGGCATGATTTTTTGTTGTATGACAATTCTGGAGCCACTTGCATGAAGAATTTCCAGATTCGTTGACAAGATTCAGAAACGTATTAAAATCATTTTTTTCTAAAGCGCTGACCTGCATCATCACTCTCTGATCATCTTCAATAAAATGTAACGCCCGAAGTATCGCCCGATCACCAATTTTCGACCGCAGGCTATGTAAATTAGATACAATATCCTGGAACGAAATGCCTCTGCAAACGTTTCCGTTAAAAAAACGTGCAACCATTTTCATCTCTTTTGGAATTGAGGCATAATCTTCAATGAGATCAGCATGATTTTCACCTGTGTTTACTACCAATAAACAATGATCTTCATTATCAATTTCGAAACCAACTTTATGAACAACCGGATTTTCAGAATCCTTGAAATCAATTGAAATTATACCACCAACCGCAATAGTTAATTGATCCATTAATCCACAGGGTTTGTTAAAATATATATTTTCGGCGTACTGGCCGATTAGTGCTATCTCATTTTTACTGATTTTATTACTATTAAAGAGATGATTAATAATTGTCCCGATGAGTATCTCAATAGATGCTGATGAACTTAGTCCCGAACCAATTAAAACATTACTTGAAATATACGCATTGAATCCACCAATATTGTATCCTAATTCTTTAAAACGCGCTACAGTACCCCTCAATATAGCCGTTGTAGTTCCCTTTTCCTTTTCTACTGGATATAAATTATCAAGAAAAACAATAAACGGATCGGAATAACCCTCAGAATAGATCGTGATTGTATTATCATCCACTTCTGCGACCGACGCAATGGAATCCGGACTGACGCTAGCGGCAAGGACTCTGCCGCCATTATGATCTGTATGGTTCCCACAGATTTCCGTTCTACTGGGCGAACTAAATAGATAGTCTGGCGAAGTAAAAAATACATTTTCAAATGTTTTAACATTTTTTAAATAGCGATTGATATTATTTTTAACAATTCTATCATCTTTACCATAAAGATTACTGAAAAGTATTTTTATTCCAGGGTTTTTTAATAATTGTTTTGCGTTTATTGACAATGTGTCTTCCTCATTATTTGTTGGCCAAATTTAAATCTTTTATCATTTACAGGTTCAATCACTTTTTATTGTATTAAACAATATTTCAAACGTTATAGGAGTTATATCAAATTCCTCTACTTATGGTGAACTTTGTAATGGATATCCGATAATTCTCTTATTCTTTTCGCAGCTTGCTCTGGATTTAAATCGCGTTGTACTTCAGAAAGCATTTCATAGCCTACTATGAACTTTTGTATTGTACTAGACCTAAGCAGGGGTGGATAAAAATGTGCGTGTAACTGCCAGTGGCTGTAATTGGCAGAATCCGTAGGCGCACCATGCCATCCCATCGAATATGGAAAAGATGTGCTGAAGAGGTTATCATACTTCGTTAGCAAATGCTTCAGGATTTCTGCAAGATTTTTTCTTTCATTGTCATTTAAATCTGGTAGGCGTAACACATGTCGTCTCGGGAGCAAGAGTGTTTCAAATGGCCAAACCGCCCAGAACGGAATGAGCACAATCCAATCGTCGTTTTCAATAACAATCCGCTCTTTTACTTCACACTCAAAGTTCATATAATCCATGAGCAATAGTGAATCATTCTTTTGGAAATGGGATAATTGAGAAATATCCTCTTTAAAAGGAATATTCGGAAGTGCTGTTCCTGCCCACACCTGACCATGGGGATGTGGATTCGAACAACCCATTATTGTACCTTTATTCTCAAATATTTGGACCCATCGGTAACGAACACCGAGCTCGGAAATTTGATCCGCCCACACATTAATTACCTCTTGGATTTCATTAATACTCATCTCTGCCATTGTCAGATCATGACGAGGTGAAAAACAGATAACCCTACAGGTTCCCTTAATACTTTCATATTTTATAAATGGATTAGGACTTACCTTTTTTTCTGGAGAATCCGGAATAAGCGCTGAAAAATCATTCGTAAATACATAGGTTGAACTGTATCTTGGATTTCTTTTCCCATTTGCTCGCACATTTCCTGGACACAGATAACATTCCGGATCATAGACCGGTTGCAAGTCCATATCAATCTTTTCTTGTTTTCCCTGCCATGGTCGTTTTGCACGTTGCGGCGACACCAAAACCCATTCATCAGTCAAAGGATTGTATCGCCTGTGGGGATGACTTATCTTACCGAATTGTGTATTCATTAATCTTAAATCATCTAATAGGACGGCTTAACGGATTAAAATGTCTGGTTGAAAGTACGTCTTTCCACTAATTGTAATGGGTATCACTGGCCAATCAGTGGATTTTGTGATAACTTCAAACCCATTCGCGAAGACAATAATAGTATCTTCAATTTTTGCACCAGTAATAGTCGGGTTCCAGGCATATGCTTGTTTTTCCTGAACAATCCCTTCAATGCCTGGATAGATAGCTAATTCTCGGCTTTTATAACCGGTTGATCCACCTTGATGATGTATCTGCCATTCACCTTCGTACCCAGCATCAGCATACCATATTTTACACTTATCGAAAATTTCACACAGTGCTTTCCCTGGAACTGTAGAGACTTCAAAAAGAGTATTGATTTTTGCCGTTGCTTGTAACTTTGATGCAAGTTCTTCCGGTAATGGACCAAAATGAACAAAGCGTGTAACCGCAACCGACATTCCCCACTTTTCAGCAACAACATTAACCATTGCGTATTTATCTAGTTTGGCCCCCCCGGCAAGAGCATGACGATACTTATAAATCCGATCGTCAACAGCTATTAATAGAACGCCTGGAACAATCCCACGCGAACGCAGGGCTTTAGCAGTCATAAATTCAATCTCAAATTCGTTCATTTCCCGTTTTAGGGATCTGCATACTTGTTCCACTGCTTCGGTTGTTTCTCTCCCCAGCCAACGGTACTTCTTGATCTCTGTATCAGTCAAACTAAAGCGGAGCTTTGCGAATTCATCCGACACCAACACCGTCCCCGGATAATTCACATCACTGCCAATGACGCCACCTTTTGCCAAATCAGCAATGATTTTATCACGGACGTCCTTTTTCGGATTTGCTTCATACCAGTTAAACAAGGCTAATTCGTAACCCAATACTCCCAAACTCTCGTCCATTAATCTTCCGGCTTCACTTCCCTTACAGATTAAATACTTTTTCCCATTTCTAAGTATTAAAAGTGAGGCCGCGCCAATATCTGTATTGAGGACAATTTGGTTGTTGGCAATACCAGCGGTCATCCAGTAGACATTGCGAACCTGAGTAAGAAGTATGCCCTGTAATCCCTGAGTATCCAAAAATGTGTTTACCCGGGCTGTTTTAATGGCAATTTCACTTCTGATTTCATCTTGTGATAGTAGCACTCGTGGATTATTTAACCAGGTACTTTTACAATCACAATTAGAGATAAGGAATAAGATTGGAAGAATAACAAACAAAAACCATTTACCATTAATAAATTTCATATTTATTTCTCTGTTTAAATTCATAGATTCTATTGTATGAAGTTACTGTCCGGGTGTTTACCAGAAGATAATATATAATGCTATAACTAAAACAATAACAGCGAAGCCCAACCATTTTACAGATGGCGCCGCCTGCATATCAAATTCTTTTCTTTCGGGCATAATAATAGGGTTATCCATGGGTTTCAAAAACGTAATTACCATCATCACTACAACAATGATGATAAACGTAATTGCCATTCTGTTCAGAAAAGCGATTTGAATAATCTGGATATTTTCAAAAACCGGCAACGTACCACAAAATATTAGCAGGATTCCATAAATAATTGGATTTAAAACCAATGCACTTATTCCTGCAGCTTTGGGTGCTCGTTTGAAAATAAGTCCGAATGCAAAAGCGGCCAATATACCCGGAGAGATAAACCCTTGAAACTCCTGTAAATAGGTAAATATTCCTTTCAAAGAGGGATTAGCTAAAACAGGAGCAATGAGACATCCAATCACCAGAAATACGAACGTTGAAATTCTACCCGTCTTAACAATTTTTTTCTGGGACATATCTTTACTAATCATCCGTTTGAATATATCCATTGTAAAGATTGTCGACGCTGAATTCAACATTGACGCCAACGAACTGATGACAGCCCCCCCTATTGCAGCAAAAATAAATCCCCTTAATCCGTTTGGGATAATATTTCTGATAATAAGCGGAAAGGCTGCGTCTGTTCCTCCCGGACCAGACATCTGGTTTCTATATAATTGCCAGGCCATAATACCTGGAAATATTATAATAAATGGAGTGATTAATTTGAGAAAAGAGGCAAATATAATACCCAATTGTCCTTCTCTGAGGTTTTTTGCGGCTAACGTTCGTTGAGTGATAAACTGGTTAACACTCCAATAATAAAAATTTGGCAGCCAAAGCCCAAACACTAAAGCAGTCCATGGTAGTACCGGGTGATTTGCAGGCAGAATCATATGAAGTTTATCCTGGTTGAACTCAAAGAAGCTCCCTACTCCTCCGACTTTACCAAAGCCAATGATCAACGTAATTATTCCCCCTAATATCAAACTTGATCCAAAAAACAGATCCGCCCAGGCAATCCCTTTAAGTCCACCCCAGATTGTATAAATAGCTGTAATTATTCCAACTATCCAGACAGCTTTTACTAATGTCACCTCGGTACCAAAAAGAGTTAGTCCACTAAAAAGAGTGGTAATTGTTAGTCCGCCTGTATATATAACAGAAGCAATAAGTACAAAGACATAGATTAAAATAGTATAAAATGCCATTAAGTTCCGGGCAACCGGTGAGTATCGATATTCTAAATATTCAGGAAAAGTGTAAATTCCTGCTTTTAAAAAATGTGGCAAAAGGAAAATTGCAACAATAACCATTGTTACCGCCGCTATCCATTCATAAGATGCTATCGCTAGTCCGGCGGAGCCCGCCCCCTGGCCAGACATTCCAACAAATTGCTCTGTCGAAATATTCGCTGCGATCATAGATAAACCAATTAATGGCCATATTAGCCCTCGACCCGCAAGAAAATAATCTTCACCGGTTTTTTCTTTTCGGCTTTTATACATACTGAATGCTACGACAAAAAGAAAAAACAGCAGGAAAATTAGTCCGTCATACCATTGAAATACTATTTGGTCCATCTTTACAATTAACCTTATTTTATTACAACTAATATCAAGTAGAATTTCTGATAATCAATTCCGTTTTCAAAACCTCTTTTCTCGGGATAAAATCCTCCGGAGAATTAATCTGTTCAAGTAATAACTCTGCGGCACGTCTGCCAACCTGGTGTGCTGGTTGGTTTACGGTTGTAATCGTCGGTTCAACCAATTGAGAAATTGGATTGTTACAGAAACCCAGCAAAGCAATGTCCTGTGGTATTTTCAATCCAATTTCTTTAATTCTTTGAAATGCACCAATTGCAACAGGGTCATTCGCAGCAAAAACAACATCAGGTGGTAATTGATTTATCTCTAATAATTTTTTCAAGCCATTATAACCGTCTTCTTCATCTAGTCCTCCGGAAATAACGAGCTTTTCATCAAATTCAATTTGATGCTTCTTCAATGCAGCCTTATATCCATTTAGTCGATATTGGCTTACAGATAAATGTTCTGGTCCAGCCAAATGTGCAATCCGACGATATCCGGAATCGATTAAATATTCAACCGCTTTGAATGCGCCATTATAATCATCTACAACCACTTTACTTGCTTCATAATTCTCAAGAACCCGGTCAAAAAATACAAAAGGAATATTCTGTCGTTCGAGTAACCTAAATTGATCATCCTGTTTTGTTAATAAAGATATGGAAATAAGTAAACCCGCAATGCGGTTTGAAATTAATGCACTGATATTGATGCACTCTCTCTCATAACTTTCATTGGATTGAGAAACAATAATTGCGTAACCGGCCCTATAGGCAACGTCCTCTATTCCACTTATCGCCGCTGAGAAAAATCTATTTCGAATTTCTGGAACAATAACCCCGATCAGGTTGGTTCTCCGTTGTTTTAAACTTTGGGCAATTGAGTCAGGATGATAATCCAATTCATTCGCCATCGAATTCACCCTTTTCTTTGTCTTGCTACTAATATCAGGATGGTCCCGCAAAGCTCTTGAGACCGTAGATGGTGAAATATTTAGAGCTTTGGCAATGTCTTTTATAGTAGATTGGGTTTTAAACATCTTACCTTTCTTTTTAATAATCGTACTTTGCGAGCCGCAAACGTTTGCAATTTACCACCAATCTACAATTATTGTCAAGTATTAATAGAATAATTATTGAGGCCCGGTAGGTCGTTTTTTAAAGACTGAATCAGGAAAACAGGATGCTACCTGTCAATTTTTTAATAAAATAGCCTGGATAAATGATCGAGGCGGGCAATAAATTGACAATTTTTTACTACCACATTTTTCTATCCAGTCTTTCCGGCGAATTTCATTCGGTATCTCAATTTTGTTCCGGGCAAATATATCATCAGCATCAAGCATTGACAGGCTAACAGACGAAAAATCATTCTTTAGTAAAGAATAATCAAACTCCACAACTTTCAAGGAATCAGTTCGATTAAGCGTAAAAATCACCAGGCTGTCTTTGTTGACACTGTACGCTACTTGTACCTGAAACATATCATCGCGGTTCGCTTGATACTCCGGGATAACAAGTGGCCAGCGTGCCGGTGTTCGGGATAGTAATTCATAAATCTTGCCGGGAGCTGTGAGATATGCACCTTCTTTGGGAGTCTCAATAACTGCCTGTCCGTGTGTGTTTGAAAAATTATTGTAATTAATAAAATCAACAATATCTCCTTTTCGCTGCCATTCCATCAGATACCCAGCTGCTTTTAAACCGCAGAACCAGGTTCCTAACACCATAGATCTCTTTATCCGGGTTTTATGTCCATATAAATAACGTTCATTCACTTCTTCTTTTGGATTTTTTGCTCCATAAAGATGAACCTGCCATTCGGTATTACAATACTTGATATCTGTTCCGGTGGCATTGTTATAATCATTAATAATATTTAGCATTCGATCAAGGCGACCGTCTTCCTCATCGTCTCTGTCAGCAAAAAAATCAATGTCCTTCCCGGCAACTTCCAACATCTCAGGAATCTTGTCGTCATAATAATAGGTAATCATTCCAATTTTAATCGTCGGATCAATTGCCTTCATCGCCCTGGAATACCTTACAACTTCTTTAGCATAGTCCATTGCAGAAAACCAGCGGATACTTTCATTATCCATTTCCCAATATTTTACTCCAAACGGTTCTTTATATCCATTTTTCACCCTCCAATCGGCCATAGGATGTTCGCCCTCTTTGAGATTGCAATAGGCCACCCAATCAGCAGCATCCCGGATACCTTGCTCAGGATCAGCAAATTGTGGTAATTCATAGGATCGATATTGACCTCTCTCTCGAGAAGTATTGAGATAATCTACTTTTGCGGGATGATACATGTTAACACACAGCATCATCTCAGCACCAACTCTTGTACCTAACATCGCAAATTCATCCGTCCCCAGATCGTTGCTGTTCATTCCGCCCCAGAAGTAAGATGGCTCCGGCGTGCGTTGATCCTTCTCGCCTACTCCATCTTTCCAGTCATAGAACGAGGCAAAACATCCACCGGGAAAACGAATTAATCCTGGACTAAGATTTTCAACCGCCTCGACCGTCGCTTCCTTCCAGCCATAATAATGATCTTCTGGCAGCAGAGAAAAAGCATCTGCTTCAAAACTGCTTTGTGGAGATATAAATACCGCAAATGTCATTTGGGATGTCGGACCTGAGTAATAAATATCACAACTGTATTTTTGGTATTCTCTGTTAATCTTTATCATTTGTTTAAAAACTGGTTGAGTCCAACTATTCTCAGAATATATCCGGATTTCGACCTTCTTTTTACCTGAAACAGATTTAAGAAATCCGCTGAAATGATAGGTTTTCCCATTCTCCAGGTAAATGCCTTCCTGTGCAATTCCGCTCCATTTTTTATTTTCACGATTGACGACCCGAATACTTTGCTGTCCATGGCCACAACCGCCTTGAACAGGTATGATTTGGACGTCGTTCAACGGTGATTCCAGAATAAAAAATGTCGATTCATCGGTAATTATACTTGGATTATTTGCAACTCCCGGAGCAGCAAACCAGCTATTATGTTCATAGCCGCTATGATACCAGGCTTCACCACCCCAGTCAGTGATGTACTTATCATCTCCGAGCAGCAAACCAAATGAATTTTTACTTTTAGCATTGAAAGGGGTAAATGGTTCGAAGCTACGATTAAAAAACCGTTCAGATTGCATCGGGGCAATCTGATAACCAAAGCCAATCTCGATAAAATGACTGTAAAGCAGGGGACTAATCGGTGTAGGTGCTGTGGTTTGATTGGTGATATAGTAAGTTGTTTTTTCCACATCTTGAGCAAAACATTGAATAAATAGACTATAAATAAAAACAATACTTACATAAACATTTAAATATTTTCTAATTAACAAAATAAAATCCCCCCTGAATTATTTTAAATCTTTCGGCCAAAATTTTTCGGATTCAAAGATTTGACTTATATAACATCTTAGACATCCTAGATTCGCTAGAAAATCTAAAATTGTATAACGGTTCCGTATAAATTGTGCAAAATGAAAACTCCATTTTAACCGCTCCCGGCTAATTCCAATTTCTTGTGGATTTATTGGTGCGTTTGCTTGTTGAAGCAGGTCCCGATATTCGGTATAGCTAATTAATTGTTTCTTTAACAAAACATACAAATCCGGCCAGATACTTTGAATGATATTAATCCGCTCATTCACTGTATGTTTATCAAAATGTTTAGCCCGGCAATGTTCGATCAGCTGATCAGCCTCCTCAGGGTTTGTAAAGA
>CAZAKB010000036.1:0-8983 GCA_964485475.1 uncultured bacterium | reverse complement strand
TGTTTAGCCCGGCAATGTTCGATCAGCTGATCAGCCTCCTCAGGGTTTGTAAAGATATTTTTTATTTCTTCTATTATATCGGAATATTCAGGCCAAAAGGAGTGAGAACTACAATTGCATTTAATTTTATTCTTAGTATTCTGGCTCATCAGAGTTTCATATAATGACATAGTGGCCAAGGATCCAACCGCTACCTTAAATCCATGAGATGGTGCTTTGCCATTATATATATGATGTTGCATGTCCCACAGATGACTGAATTGATGCTCTGCCCCGGACCCAGCGCGTGAAGTATGGGCCTTTTGCATTGCAAGGCCGCTTATGATCAACCCTTCCATTAAATAACAAAGTGCTTTCTTGTTTCCATTTATAATACCGGTGGGATCAGCGATAAGTTGTCGAAGTGGTTTTTGCACCAACCGCCATGCTGTTCGGTCTATCGGTTCAATGCCCAATGCATCCGAAATAATCCAATCTGCACCAGCCGGGATTTTTGCCAGCAAATCCGCATATCCCCAGGAATTCATATCTTCAGGGGCATTGGCAATTATATCCAGGTCTGCAATAATCGCTACCGGTGCCGGACACGGTATAGTCTTTTTAATTCCCCGTTCAGTTATTGATGCGCCAAAAGCAGCATAGCCGTCGACAGATCCTGCTGTAGCAACAACCATATACTCACGATCGCAGCGGTGCGCGGCTAACTTGACCAAGTCATTTATCGTCCCTGAACCCACCGCAATCGGGATTACATTTGATGTTGATAATATAGTAGTCAATTCGTCAACAAATTTAATATGAGCAAATAGGTCGGGATCTTTAAAAATATATGGTTTCTGAATTTGTATATCGTAATTTTCTAAAGCTTTTTTTGTATTTTTTCCGGCTGCGGGATAAGTATTATTATCCGCAATAATAATTGCCGGTAATCCATTGAATAAATTTTTAAATACTGTTCCAATTCTCTCAATCGCCCCGGATCTGATCTCAATATATTTTGTCGTATCGACCTTTTTCAGGCCTTCCTGAACCTGATGGTTCGTGTCTGTTTCATAGTTATTCATTATATCTGCTGTCTAACACTATTTTCAATTTATCCTATGTTTGAATAAGTGAACGTACATTTGCATTTTTTATTACCATTAGGTATTTATTTTTTTCAGTTGTAATAATCCAGATGGGGGCACATTAATTGTAGTTACTCCTTTTCTTAATCGAATTTTACCTTTTTCAATTTGTACACCTAAACAATCAAATATTTTATATTCAAATCTACCATAATCTTTAGTATTCAATATTAGCACCTCGGATGTTCTTCGGGCATTAACAATATCAATAGCGTTCGGTACATTCACAAAATCATTTTTAACATAAACATCCTGATATATTGCAGAAATAGTCTTCTTTTCATTCGAAGATGTAATAATCGGATATAAAGCATCCGGTGCCTGAGGTTTAAATTCACCATTAATCAATACATCCTTGTTTGTATTCCAGTAATTCATCCAAAAAGCGATCATCTTTTTATGATCATTTGGAATTTCATTCAGTCTTACCGATATCTGTGGCACTGAAAATAAAATGTTCTGTATTTGTAAGGCCGCCTGTTCCACGGGATCCTCATTATGCCACATCAGCATATCAGAGTGCACGGCTGAATTCCCGGCAAGCAGTCGTATATCTGTTACACGCACTTTATTAATGACTGACATATTCGGACAGTCCGACGCTCTTAGCATATTCCCGTACTTTCGCATTAATGGTCCAATATAGGGTTGTCGGAACTCAATCATAATGTTCGGATTTTGTGCTTTTAGTCGTTTCATAATGTCCGTCATTAATCGATCAACAGCGGCATTTATCGATGCATAATCACGTCCATTCTCATCTGTCAGTTGCGTACTCTCTCCCGGACGGAAAAAGCCCATAAAATCCAATTTAAAGCCATCCAAATTCCATTCATTTTGGGCCTTTTCATAAGTACTGATAATAAATTCACGGGTTTCAGGATAACGTGGATCAAGGACGAAACAGCCTTGGCTCTCCCATTCGTACAAATATTTACCCCTGAACTTAGAAAAATTATCCGCATGTTTCCCAATAAAGGGAACAGAATACCATAGCAGAAACCGCATATCAAGAGCATGAATTGAATCCACAAATGCTTTCATATTTGGAATACGGTCCGGTTTCCAGTCACCGGTATAAGCATACCCTCTTTTATTATCGAGAGTTTGCCAGCCATCATCAACAATAACAGCGCCCAGTCCTATACTCTTTCCTTCTCTGCATTCATTGATTATTTTGTCCACATCTAAATTCTGATGGTAACTATACCAGCTAGAATACATTGGCCGTTTTGCTTGTTCGGGCACCGGCATAGGTTGGTAATTGTCCTGTTTTTCCCACCAGTTTGTTATTTGTCTCAAGGAAGTATAAAAAGGTAATGATCGACGGTCAATGAAAATTTCCGTTTCATAATGACTCATTGCCGGCTGTTGCTCATCAAAAAAACTTACAGAACAATGAAAATTAGCATCTTCTTCAATCAATTCACTATAAAGTTCAATTTTATTTAGAGCATCTCCTACAGCAAAAGTGAACCGGTTTATATCATTTATATCCATAAAACATAACACCGGGGCAAGCCTGGTAGAACTTGAGGTAACACTATTGTAATAGTAATTGACTTTGTCAACGTTGTAATTTGGGTTCCAATATTTCTGAATGTTATTGGATGGGAATTTCCACTTCAGTTGAAACTGAGGTGGTACTGCCGGAGTTTCCCGATTCAGTTCAATTTTAATGATTTCGAGCCCGTCTTCAACTTCTTCCGTTGATAAGGATAACTGAAAACCGTTTAAATTTCCTTCAATCGTGATACTATCGGAACTAAATGATATAAATTCCAGATTCGTACATCCTGTTTCAGAAATATCAGGTATTTTATTAGTTGACTTAGTACAACAAAACAGGAAGATTGATCCCAGAATAATTATCTGAACTTTTTTTATATTCACTTCTTTAAGCCCTCTACTTAAACATCTTTTTCAGAACTTTCTTACTGGTAAAAAATCACAGCAAAAAATCCGGCTGAACCTGGATATACCGAAATTGGCTTGAATCCGATAAACCAAAATATCCATTATATTTTCCCGGGTAATGTCACAGAATAGCATAAATTAAAGTATTACAACTATAATCGCCGCTGATGCAGCAAAAAAGATATATGAATAATCAAAAAACGCAGATGT
Source organism: uncultured bacterium (assembly GCA_964485475.1). GTDB lineage: Bacteria > Fidelibacterota > UBA2242 > UBA2242 > UBA2242 > B118-G9. The sequence goes on along the minus strand of CAZAKB010000036.1, from coordinate 5,729 downwards.
TTTAAGTTTTTGGTATCTAGAAACCCCTTGAATATAATTATGCATATATTGTACTAAATTACAAATGCCATACGCAAAGACAGCTGTAATACTGCCTTCAATGAAGATGAAATTCAAAATCTTAGGCGCACCTCCGGCGACCCACCAGTGATTCCTTAAAACATAGGTCGCTATCAATGCAAAGGTCGTATTGAAAACAGAGACTACAATTACAGCAGTGATTCCCTTCGATAATTGGCGGTTCTTCAACCATGTATTAATAACTTCAAAGCTGCCAGTCAATAACAACAGCGCAAGAATCTGACAACCAAAAAATCGAACATTCAAGAATTTGTACAGAGCGGCAATTACACCAATGACCAAAATATTCCATGATTGTTGCATACTAATATTGGCAATTGTTAATATTACCATTGCAATAGTAGTCAGCATGATCGATCGTGGAACCGGACAAACAGGAACAATAAAATTTTCAATGAGTACTTCGGTTATACCCCATAATGATCCATAGAATAACAGTTTGATCCATTCTCTATTTTTACCAACTTCCATATTACAATCTCTCTATTTTAATATATCTGTTAATCCGAGTCGCTTCAATGTCTTTTCCAATGGTACACCTTTTTCGTCCCAGCCCATCAACTGGTAATATTCAGATCGGAGAAGCTCCAAGTCCACTGTCTCTCCACGGGCAGGGCCACTTGCTAGAGCTTCTTTCAACTCCCGTTCTGGAAGAATATCATCAGCAACAGAAAAACCTTCACGAACATTGAACATCCGAGCCAGTGTAGTAATTCTCTCGCCAACCAGCTCCAGTTCTTTCGGGTTTTTATAGTCAAATCCTGTACAGGGATTTATCATTTGAAGAATTTCTTTGAGAGTAATCCCGAACTTGACAAAATAACACAAAACCAATGCGTTAATGACCGAGACATCAGATTGATTGGTTTTAAACAATTCCGCTTTACCTTGATACGCTAACGGATCAGCCCCTCCCAGAATTTCCACTAATGGTGATCCCTTTAAATGACATGCACCTCTTTCCGAAATCGCATAACTGAGCGCAATTCCTTTGGCCGCCCTGGGTAAATAACCCGGCATTTCAAGGCCTTTAACATGCATCGCAAATTTCTCACTGCCCGGGAATTTTTCTGATATCTTCTTTACACCCTGCTGCAATAATGTACCCACACCATCTCCGGTAGCAATCTTTTCTACCAATTGAACCATGGCGTCGCCATTACCCCACTCTGCCTTGATACCATCCAGATCATCCGAAGTTATAAAGCTTTTCTCATATAACTCCATCACAAAACCAATGATATTTCCTGTGCTTATCGTATCTATTCCATGCAAGTCACATAAATAATTCGCGTAGAGAATGGCTTCTTTATCGGAAATCCCGCAATTGGATCCAAATGCAAAAATTGTCTCAAAATCAGGTCCGTCAACAACAATTTCCTTATTCTGAGATCGTGCAACTTTCGAACAGGTTATTGGACAACCAAAACAAGCAATATTGCGTTTCCAGTACTGGGTCCTCCAATTTCGGCCCTCAATCTGGTCACTTTCAGCAAATTGACCAAACTGGAAATTTTTTGTCGGCAATGCACCGGCAGCATTAACCAGTTCTAAAATATTAGCAGTTCCATCTTCCAGAAGACGACGTATTGACGTATTCATTCTCAACATGCGATATGCGATATGAACTGCTTCGCGAAACCCGTCAGGATTTGCCACACTGACTTTTCCAGAACCTCGAATCGAAAGTGATTTCAGTTTCTTGGAACCCATTACGGCTCCGACTCCACCCCGGCCGGCAGTCCGTTCTTCTGCAAAAACACCTGAAATAGGCGAACACCTTTCTCCGGCTGTTCCGATAATGATTGATTTATATTCATCTCCAAGCTGAACGTGAAGAACGGCATTGGTCTCTTTATTGTTTTTTCCCCAAAGACCAGATGCATCTTCAAAACGAATCTTGTCATTTTCGATTACGACAGAAATGGGCGTCTTGGCGGTACCCCTAATTACAATAGCATCATAACCGGCATACTTCATAGTCTGTCCAAAAAAGCCGCCGCAGTAGGCATCCAGGATAGTACCTGTTGCTGGGCTTTTTGTTACAATTCCAAAGCGACCAGAGGTAGGTGCTGAAGTTCCTGTCAATGGTCCAACAACAATAATCATCAGATTATCAGGGCATAACGGATCGGTGTTGGGAGCCATCTCATTATACAACAGCCATGTTCCCAGTCCTTTACCCCCCAGCAGCAATCGCATGATTTCCGGGTCCAGTGTCTCTGTCTGAACACTATTATCCGTGAGATCAATTCTGAGAATTTTATTTGCATATCCACATTTAGCCAGAGACATTGACTATATCCTCACTTTCTGAATCAACTCCAATGCATTTGAAGGGCAATTTCGAACACACTGAGGATCACCCTGGCACATATCACAAAATACGGGGAATCCATCGGCATCCTGCCAAATGACATCAAAGGGACAAGCCCTGACACAGTCCCCACAACGACTGCACAATTCCGAATTTAGGGTCAAATACCCATGATCATTAATGGTCAACGCAGCTGTGGGACACACCGATACACATTTTTCGCATAATGTGCAGACAACGGGTTTGGAATTTTGTGGTTCGCCATTGCCATAATCAATTTTTATTTTCAATCGGGCCCGGGAATTCCCGTAATTTTCAAGATGTTTTGCTTGGCAGCTGACAACACAAATTTGACATCCTGTACAATTCGCGGGTATCGCTTTCAATCGTACATGTTCATAGGCCCTCTTACCAACTATTTCATCCACAGATTTTCCCCGATGGACGAGATCAACAATATCAGCGACCATTTGCCGGGGATCACTTGCCTTCGTAACATTTCTGCCAAATACCGTACCAGATGCACCTGCCTGCATTGCCTCATCAACCAATTCAAGAGCATCCCGGGGATTGTCAGACTTTGCACCACCCAATACTAAAACCGGCATACCTGCTTCATCTACAAGTTTTGCAAAGGTTTTTATATCGCCTGTATAAGGAATTTTTAGGGCATCAGCGCCTAATTCTACCGCTATTCTCGCAGATACAATTAAAGTCTCAGCAATATTAACTCCGGTAACAGCCCCCCCTACAGCCATTGGTTCAATAATTATTGGCAAACCAATTTTTCGACATTCCTTCGCAAAAAAAGCATTCTGTTCAATATTCAGTGCTTCAAATTCATCACTGTAGCCGATGAAATAATAGATTGTGATGGCCGATGCCCCCATTAGTAAAGCATCTTTTGCAAAAGAGGTTGCTTTCTTTTTAAAATTGGTAACCGGCAGAATATTACTGGTATTCGATCCTCCAAGTCGGGGCATGTTCATCCAGTCTGCCCGAATAATCAATGCAGGCGATCCTTTACCACAAAACAGGTCAGTCATCCGCATAGCGGTGCCAAAACTCACTAATATTCCATCAGGATTACCCTGGACAACTTTTTCTAATATTTTTCGAAGGTTCATAACATTAGGAGTTGGATCGGACATCCAGCCATGATCAGCCGCAACGCAAACGGCTTTTCCGTCGGCAGGATTAAATAATCGATTTAAACGAACAGTTTTTCCGGATGATATTGACATTACAATTTAAGCCTTTTCTTGATGCATTTGGACAAATAGCGCTTTAATAAATTTTTTATAGTCCAAAGTGTTATAAATATTCTCTCCTATCAACATCCCGGAAAGTCCGGTGTTTAACATTATATCCAGATTCTTCGGTTGAAATTGCTCTGAAATCCTGATAATGACCGGAATATCCGTCCATTCCCCGATAATACGCATTATCTCAATCGGGCAATCCGGAATAATAATCCCGTCAATCCCAATCTCCAACATACAGGCAACACCCAATTTAATGGTGTCTTCGAGATTGTGTTGACTCACTTTATAGCCGAACGGACCAATTTCCACGAGGATTGGAAATGCTTCACGATACGCTTTCTTAGCAACGTGGGAAATGGATTCAATATTTCGAGCCTCAAAATCATCATCGAACCCCATCATATATCTGACAACGCCCGCTGAAGCGCCAAGTTGTAACGCATCTTCAACGTCAGAAATCATTATTCGATAAACTGTTTTTGCAGGCAGGCAGAAATCGGCTTTACGGAAATAATTTGTCCAGTCCAGACGAACCAGCGGTGTTGCTCTTCGAGAACCACCAAACAGCTCTGCATGGTGTTCCAGTTGGCCGGGATTGACAATAATTCCATCACAAATTTCATTAATCCCAGTAACAGTGTCGTGAAAATGTTCCAAACCCTCAACCGCCCCGACACCAGAAGTAACACTGGTATCGACCAACAGACAATTATCTGTCCGGGGATTTATTAAATCATGCAAACGAACCATTTTTCCAGTATTGACAATCAAGTATACTCTCCAACTAATAATTAAATGTTAAATGTTTCTTGACAAATTCTGTTTTAACTACTTTTTATTTGAAACCAGTTTAAGTAAAAGAACGTCATGACCGGGAATTGTGGCAACGATATTTTCTTTGGTTGTCCCAATATTTTTGTGTGTCCAGAGATCTCGTACAGTATAGGAATCATCGATGAAATATTTCTTTTTAATTTTTGTTTTCAAATCCTGGTTAATGGATATAGGCTGATTGCTTCTGTTAATTATACAAAACGCATAATTATTGTCAGTTAACGGTTTAAACCAAATTTCCAAATCACCATATTTCATCCATCGGATTGCTGATATACCAAGAGCATCCTGGTCAATTGCTATCACATCCCTGTTTGTCAATATTTCAATTGTCTCTTTCGACATATCTCTTAAATCGTTCCCGGCAATAAGTGGTGCAGATAACATAGCCCACATACTAAAGTGCACTCTTTCTTCACTCAAAGTCAGCACACCGTTTCCAATCTCAAGCATATCAGGATCATTCCAACCTCCTGGGCCTGAATAATCACCGATTTCTGCACTTTGATCAATTATCTGTAAAACACCCAACCCTCCCCAGTAATTAATACAATCAAAACAGTTGATAATATCTTCCGTTGTTCTCCATAAATGACCGATATCTTTGGCCCACAACCATGGTTTTGTTGTACCCCACTCACAAATACTTAAGACAATCGGACGACCAGCTTTATAAAGCGCATCTCTCATCAATGTATATGACGCTTCTGAATTCTGGGTACCATGATAGCACCAATCATATTTCAGGTAATCAACGCCCCATGCGGCATAGGTCCTGGCATCCTGAAATTCATACCCCCGACTACCGGGTCTTCTTTGACAGGTCATCGTACCCGCATCAGAATAAATCCCAAATTTTAATCCTTTCCTATGGATATAATCACCTAAGCTCTTCATTCCTGAAGGAAACCGATCGGGATCTGCTAAAATATTCCCATCTTCATCCCGGTCAATCTGCCAGCAGTCATCGATTACGATATATTCATAACCAGCTTTTTTCATACCGTTTTTGACCATTGCATCAGCAATCTCTTTTATGATTTGCTCATTGATATCACAGCCGAATTTATTCCAGCTGTTCCACCCCATAGGCGGAGTTTTGGCTAGTTCTTCAAATTTTTGGGCCAGAGTGAAGTTAAAAATGACTAATAGACTAATTACGAATCGCCACACGACCAGATCTCCTTTTTATATATCTTAAATATCTATATCTCGCACCGCTTTATATAGTT
>CAZAKB010000035.1:2434-23589 GCA_964485475.1 uncultured bacterium | reverse complement strand
ACCGGAAACTGACCGGTAACTCATAACCGACAGTACTGTAATAGGCTGATAGTCAACCGGTTACGGATGTGTAATTATGCCTTACAAGCAGGGGGTCACAGGTTCGAATCCTGTAGCGCCCACACCCAAAAAACACCCACTTCAACGAGTGGGTGTTCTAGTTTCATATGTTGGAAAAAGATTGAATATCAGTTGGCTTTTGTGAACAGTTTTACTGCCTGCAATACTTCCGGATAATCCTTTTCATGGTATCCGTACATGAGCATTTCCCGGTAGGCATCTTTAAAATTTGATCCGATATAGCGGATTTGATAAATGGCAGATAGCATTCCGGTACGGTCCTTGCCGCCTAGACAATGGATTAATACGGGTTGATTGCCAGGATTGTGCATTATTGCTAAAATCTGTTCAATGTTCCCCGGGTTTTGTTTTTGACGTGCATCGATTGAGAAATTGAAGTAAAACAGCCCGAGGCTATCGGCGATCGCCCGTTCCCAGCGGTCTGTATCCGCATCACCTCTTAAATTGATCATTGTTTTCAAACCGTGGTTCGCCATACGGATTAATGATCCCCGGTTGGGCTGGGCCGACCGCCAGATACCTGGAGCAACGACATGAAAGTTGAATTGCTTATCGACTACAGATGTGGAAGCCGGAATGTATGTAGGTTTCGGTGACGATTTTGTACAATTGACATTTAAAAGTAGAATTAAAAGTAATACACTTGCCAGAAATACTCTATTTTCTATCGTTGGTATCATTTTACCCTATTTATTTTGAGTATTCTTAAATGTCCTTTCGGGCATATTTTTATTTTGTTTATCAATAAATGTGTTAGACCCAGATTTATTTTTCCGGATATCAAATTCATCATAAAGTTGCCCGCTTACAGTATAGGATTTATAGTTTAAAACATCATTGTCTATATGAATAATTTGATACAATTGTGTGTTTTCTGCCGCACGATCCATCCACCGGTCTTTATTGGAATCGTATAATTTTGGCCCACTGACGGAGACGACATAAATTGGGCCTGTTTCGGGGTCTTTTATCCCGGTTTCTGGATCAATATTATGTCCGCGGGCATACGCGTGGTCATGTCCCATAAGAATCAGGTCAACATGATAGTTATCGAAAATAGGTTTCCAAATGTTACGAAGTTCTTTGTGATCGCGGTTATTCGTGGCGGAATAGATAGTATGGTGAAACGCAACGATAGTCCATTGATTAGGATTATCTGCCAGGTTGGATTTCATCCACTCGGCTTGTTCTTCGATTTTTTCATTGGAATTCAATATGAGAAAACGAGCACCCTGATAGTCAAAGAAGTAATTACTTTCGGGCAGTGATGTTATACCATTTTCTGGTAGAGTAAACTGAGCGAACCAAAAGTCGGTAAGATAACGGTCCTTCCTGGATCCGTGATAGTATCCATGGTTTCCCGGAACGGGAACGATGGGAACCATACCATTGATCCATCCGGCTGCGAGAAACCATTCATTCCATTGACTGTAATTATCTGATTGTGAGACCAGGTCACCGCCGTGAATGATAAATCGACTATCCGGTGCGGTGCTGTAGGCGGCCCGGATTACCCGCGACCAGAGCGATAGCAGGGCGTTTTGGCCATCGCCAAGAAATGTAAATGTGAACGGTTCAGGTTTATCACAGGCAGTTCGAAATTGGAACCATTCACTCCAATTATTATCTGAACCGACCCGGTAAACGTACAGAGTGTTTGGTTTAAGTTCACCAAATGTTGCCGAGTGGTAGTTCGCCGAGTATTCATCGATGGATAAACTTTGAGTAAGCGCGTTTGATCGTTTTGCTTTAGATGTAAAGTCCGGTGAATCGTCGGCTTCCGTGATTTCAGCCCAGGATTCGTTTATCGAAGTATCTGTACGCCAAGTGACCGATTGGGAGCTTGCAGGATTAGTATTCCAGGTCAATATTACGTGATCCGGAATTTTACTTGGGAAAGGATCTTGGGCGGCCTTGGTCCAGTCTGCGGCAATTGCTGTTGTGAGATTTATCAGCATTATTAAAATAGTATAGCCAGTGAATTTCTGCACATTTATTTTCATGAAAGTTCCCTTTATTTTTTTCTGAAAGATTTCAATAGTATTATCGCATTTATGATTTTATTCGGTAATAATTTCAACGCTGAGTTTACATAATAAAAACAACGGCCGCAAGGACAGTAGTCCAAAGTCCGTGTTTGTTTCCCTGGGCCGATTGCGTCAACTGGCTGGTCCGGATAATCATTCCGCTGGAGTGATAAATCTGCTTGCGTTCATCCCACGCCTGTTCAGGATCAAACTCAATTCCCCGGGTTGTTGCCAGCATAGTAGCTGCCAGATCCTCTGCGTAATCACCAGCCACTTCATCGGTCTGTCCGAAAGAGTGATGCTCCGAAATATAACCATGCGCATCGATGTCCGAGGGGATTGCGACCCCAACAGATGCGGCAATCAGGCGGTTCGGTTCGTTGGTGGAGTTTTTGGACATTACCACAAATGTAATCTGGCCGGGTTTAAGCAAACCGATTCCTCTTTTCTTTGGAATTTTTTTACATCCCGGTGGCAGAATGCTGGAAACCGTTACGAGGTTACACTGCTGAATGCCGGCATTCCGAAGGGCCAATTCAAAAGACTGTAAATAATCTTTGTGGCGTCCCTGACCTTTGGTGATAAAATAGCATTGAGGGATCATGTATTTCTCCTTTTTAATTTACTGTCCCAGATGACACATACCGAATTTACACTCTTTTGGTACTGAGTGAAGGTTTTTATTAGTCGAATAAACAAAAATATTACCGCGATATTGATAATTCTATCTGGTGTATAAATTCATCAATAATGATTTGATACAACCGGTCTCCCAGAAAATCATCCTCTTCTCCGGCATCGATATTAGGATTGTCATTGATTTCAATGATAGAGGGTACATTTGTCTGGTTCTATATTGTCAAAATGATTTGAAACAAGATTTTCTATCAGATGATCTTCAGGAATAAAAGGCAACGTAATATGCCCATCGTTTTTATGTTTCTCATTCCAGGCGGCCGCTGTTTCAACGGCATTCGGATTCCGGGCCCAGTTGCGCCGGGCAACCCCACCCATGACATCCCAGGAAAGACCTTTGCGGATGACTTCATCGGCACGCTCTGAACCGTCGAGTAGAATACCATTTCCACCATTGCTGGCGCGGCCAATCCCGACACCGCCGCCGTTGGATAAGACCACCAGGGTCATACCACGGGCGATATTACCGCCAAAACACTGGACTGACATATCTGCGGTTGTGCGGCTGCCGTCGTAAATGTTGGCTGTTTCCCGGAAGGGTGAGTCTGTGCCGGAAACATCATGATGGTCCCGACCGAGCAGAATTGGACCAATGTTGCCATTACGAACCATCTCGTTAAACCGTAATGCAATGCGAATGCGGCCCTCCTCGTCGGAATAGAGAATGCGGCATTTTGTACCGATTACCAGCTGGTTCTCTTCGGCGTTCTCAATCCAGTGGTAGTTGTCCCGATGCAGGGAACTTAGGAGCGGATCAATACAGGCCATTGCGGCAGCATCGGTTTTCCGAAGATCTTCATCTTTATGACTCAGACAGACCCAGCGAAAAGGCCCGAAACCTTTATCAAAACAGAGTGGACCCATTATATCTTCCACATAAGAGGGCCAGATAAACCCTTCAGATGTATCGGTTTTATTGCGGGCAATTTCTTTAACACCGGCATTGAACACCGATGCCATGAAACTGTTACCGTAATCCCAGAAGAAAGATCCCTTTTTAGTAAGTTTCTTAATAACGCGGTAATGCCGTTCCAGGGATTGATCGACGAGTTTACGGAATTTATTCGGATTGGATATGATCAGTTTTCGACCATCGTCAAAACTGATTCCCGCCGGTGTATAACCGCCTTCGTAAACCGCATGACATGAGGTCTGGTCGGATATAAGTTCAATGTCAATATTTTTCTCTGCGATATATTCCAGCAAATCAACAATATTTCCATGGTAGGCGATGGAAACTGCTCTACCGGCGGCTTTATACTCACGCATCCAGGCGGCAATCTGATCGAGATTATCGCTGACTTCAGTAACCCAGCCCTGCTCATACCGTGTTTTAATCCGGCTGTAATCAACTTCGGCTATGACCCCGATCCCACCGGCAATTTCGACAGCCTTGGCCTGGGCACCGGACATACCGCCGAGTCCGGAACTGATAAAAAATACACCTGACAGATCTTTATCTTCAGGTATACCAAGGTATTGACGACCAGCATTGAGAAGTGTAATGTAGGTCCCATGAACGATTCCCTGGGGACCGATATACATCCAGCCCCCGGCTGTCATCTGACCGTAGTTGGATACACCCATGGCTGATAGTTTTTTAAAATGGTCGGAATTGTCCCATTCGCCGACAATCAGACCGTTAGTGGAAATGACTCTTGGGGCTGAGGAACTCGATGGAAATAAGCCAACCGGATGTCCGGAACTGACGACCAATGTCTGTTCTTTCGTCATGTTTTCAAGATATTGTCTGATTAAAAGATATTGCATCCAGTTCTGACAGACTTGGCCAGTTTCACCATAGGTAACCAGTTCATAAGGATAAAGCGCGACATCAAAATCAAGGTTGTTATCGATATTTACCTGTAATGCGCGGGCCGCCAGAATGCCCTTATACTGGTCCACTGGCTTGCCCCAGATGCGGCCTTCCGGACGGAAACGGTAGCCGTATATTCTTCCCATCGTTGTTAGTTCTTCTAAAAATTCTGGCGCTAACTCTTTATGAAATTCTTCAGGTATATACCGTAACGCGTTTTTTAAAGCGAGTTTCGTTTCATTTTCATTCAGTGAAAAGCCCCGGCTGGGCGCCCGTCGAATCCCTTTGGCAAACGGTTTCCGGGAAGGTAAATTCGCCGGTAATTTAACAGTCATTGCATTATTTATATCGTGGTTGTTCATTATGAACCTCAAATCTCAGTATTATTGTTTGGGTAACAGTTCCCCGACCCGAGCCTGAATGGTCCCATTTTCCAGATATTGGTAGAGATTTTTGCCGGGACAAAGTGTTTCAGTGTAATCTTTATGGCCTTTGATATCGTAGAGAGGGACGTTGAATCGTCCAACTAAATAGGCGGTTATCTCGATGATCGATTTCATCTGGGCCTGATTGACAGTGGCATTTTCATAATTTCCCATCAGGCAGATCAGGGCATGGCCCGTGGGGTCATAAGTGGTATTTGTGGAACCAGGATAATTGATCGGGCGGGTTTCGTAAATTGACCCCGACGGTGCGATCATAAAATGATAAGGAATATCAATCCACTTTTTTTCCGAACGGCTCCAATCCTGCAGGCTGCGTAAATGCACAACAGGATCTTTGTCCGGGGGATAGTCGACACCACCGTGATGGATGGTTATTTTTGTGATTTCATGTTGTGGCAGAGTTTTCGTCAATGGTTTCCAACCCCAGTCGGCGCGGCGGACAATTTCCAGCTGAGCCGGATAGTCCAGTTCCTGAATTTCAATTACTTTTTTAATGGGACAGGTACATGAACTCAGCACCACTGCCAGAAATAAAATCAACAATGATCGGGTGTGCATAATCAATCCTTTCAGATAAATACGAACAAAAGTTACTTAATTCCCGCCACCGTTTCAACTGAAACATTCAGTATACTGCTTGATTGGTCCCGGTGAAAGTGTTAGTTTTACGGGTAATCAGAAAGAATGTTTATGGAACAGTCATTATTAGTCAAAAATATTGGGGAGTTGGTCAGCTACAATACACAACAGCAAGCCATGCAGGTTCTGCATAATGTTGAGATGGTAATTTCTAATGGAAATATACTTGAAGTTGGCAGGGATTTGTATTCGTCGGAGTACGAAGTCATTGATGCCGGAAATGCGTTAGTAACACCGGGATTTGTTGATCCCCACACCCATCCGGTTTTTTTTGATACCCGTGAATTGGAATATGAAATGCGGATTAAGGGCAAATCCTATATGGAGATTGCTGCAGCTGGTGGTGGAATTCGGTCAAGTGTCCGAAGTTTGCGATCGGCGGACCATACCGTACTGAAACATAAAGTCCGTCAGCGCCTGGATGATTTTCTGCAGTTCGGGACCACAACGATAGAGGCAAAAAGCGGCTACGGCCTGTCGCCGGATAGTGAACTGATGTCGTTGAGATTACTGAAGGAACTGGGAGAAGAACATCCTCTGGATATCGTCCGGACATTTTTAGGGGCCCATGAATATCCAGACGAGTATCGCGATGACCATGAAGGCTATATCGATTTGATTATTCAACAGATGCTGCCGAAAGTCACCCGTGAAAAACTGGCGGATTTCTGTGATGTCTTTTGTGAAGAAGGTGTCTTCTCAGTGCGGGAAACGCGAATGGTACTGGAAGCCGCCAGGTTCTTGGGGCTGGGTATTCGGTTGCACGCTGAGGAGTTTAAACCGATTGGCGGAGTGCAGCTGGCGGCGAAACTGGGTGCCATTTCAGCGGATCATCTGACGGCAATTACCGAAGATGGCATTGAAGCATTGATTGAAGGTAATATTATCCCAATCCTGTTACCGGCGACGACATTTTTCCTCGGTTCCGATCATTACGCTCCGGGTAGAAAAATGTGGGACAGGGGGCTTCCGGTGGCGATCGCGACAGATTTTAATCCCGGCAGTTCCATGACGCAATCGATGCCGTTGGTTATAACAATCGCTTGTTTAAAACTGAAATTGACTCCCTTGGAAGCCATTCAGGCAGCGACCTATAATGCAGCCAGATCATTGGTGCTTGAAGACCGGGTCGGAAGTCTGGAAAAAGGGAAACAGGCAGATTTCGTGCTTTGGAAATTTGAAAAATACCAAGGAATACCCTATTTCCTGGGCTATCCATCGGTTCGAAGGGTGTGGAAAAACGGAGTACTTGTCCGGGATTCGGGTTGATTTGTGAAACAGATAAAACAATTATTAAAAAACAATTGACAAAAATGTGATAAAGCGCTAATATCTGCTACATGACATACAGGGGAAACACATACAAGGAGGTTAGATTTTGAGAAATATGAAACGTGTGTCTTTACTGCTCACATTGATTACCATCTCTTTGATATTTACCGTTAATGTCTCCGCGAATTCAAGTTATTATTCATCGGTTCAGCAGATCTGTAATGCTTACCAGGTATCGGTTGAATACGAGCGTATGAATCTGGCAACCTTAGCAGATGGGAATAAAGAATTTACCATGAGCGTCAAAAGTGCCCGGAACCAGTTTGACCGGATCATGCTGATCGGATTTTATGCGGCAGGGAAAGCGATGACTTACCACAATGAACCGATCCAGAAAGTAACGGTTGTTGTTAGTGTGGAATATAAAGGAATTGAGAATATTGTGGCCAGTGCCAGCAAAGAAAATATTCTGAAATTTGTCAATGGTGAGATAACCTCATCGGAATTTGTACGCAGAGTTAAATTTGATTAATATGCAAAATAACAATTAAGGAGGAATTTCATGGATCCTTTTTCATGGTCTTATACGTTAATGATGTATCTGAGAGGAATCGGCTGGGCAATCGTCGCGTCATTGGGATTTTCCTTTGGCGTCGGACTGGCCATCAAAGTGTTTGACTGGTTGTCCACTTCGATTGACGAATGGGAAGAGATAAAAAAAGGCAATATCGGCGTTGCGCTGATTATCGTTTCGCTCATTCTGATGGTCGGTCTCCTGGTACACAAAGTCATATAAGTGACGCTTTAATTCATTAACGGGGAATCCGGGAATGTAGGATTTCCCGTTTTTGTTACTGTGGCAATTTAATCCATTGTTAGATTGGATATTAAATTGTGTATTGATTCCGGCTTGAAAAAAGTGTATATTAAAAACACTAATCAGGAAATATGCCATGAAACGAAATGAATTGAACGAAGATACCAATATTACTCGCCGGAACTTTCTGAAAAAACTGACACTGACTACAGTGTTTGCTGTACCCACAATCCAAAGTTTTAAATTAATGGCCCAGGGTAAATCTTACTGGACGGGTCATGGGCATGGAAACTCCAGTAATAATAGTCCGATTCCACCGCCGCCACCGCCACCATCCAGTCTCTGACAATCAGTTGATAAATCCGGAGAATCTTTATAATAAAACAGGCCCTATTTTGAGGGCCTGTTTTATTATAAAGTGATGTACGATTAAAAATCAGGGAAAACCATCTGACCAGATTTCTGATTTGATTAATTCAACAGTGTGGTTCAGAGCATCGTCGATATCATCATAGGTACTGTCTCCGACAACCCAGCTGCTGTCCTCGGGATTAATCCAGTAGTCTTCATATTCGAGAAGCAAATTACAGGCTTCATCAATTGAAGTTGTTTGTATATAGGAATCCAGCAACATCAACCGGGTGTCTAAATAGTTGAAACTCGTATCATGAATGAATCTGTATTTATTGTCCAAATTGATTAATGATTCTATAGAATTAATGCAGCCGGTATAATTACTGTTCAGATAAAATGCCAACGAACGGCCACTGAGAGCGTTCAGGTAATTATTGTCAATTCCAATCGCCGAATTGAATTGACTGATCGCCGCCTGGAGAGAGTCGATAAAAGTCAGGGACCAACCATACCCAGTTAGCGCTTCGAGATGACCAGGTTCCATTGAGAGAAAATCTGCGAAGAACACATGTGCGTCTGTAAATGTACCTTCTTCAAAAGCCGTCCATCCATATTGGATAAAATTCAGCGTATCACCCGGTGTTGAAAATGACCCTGGATCCGACAAGGAAAAATTTCCGACGACATCATAACTCGATGTGAGATAGAAATAATCTAAATTGGGTGTCAGGTTGGTTAGGGTGATTGTATGGGCCTGGCGAAATTCACTGCCTGATTGTGTTAATGTGTCTGTAGAGGAGCTGGGGCCATAATAAACATTAACAGAACAGGGTTCATCGGTTGTCCAGTAAATCATTGCGCTGATCCCATCGGTTTCCAAAACAACAGGCTCGGCTTCCAGGACCGGCGCATCTTTATCTTCCCTGACTTTTAGGACTTCTTTTTCGCATTGAAACACAAACATGGATATCGAGACTGTTAAAATTATGCAGAATAAAAGTTTACAGAATGACTTCATGTATAATAACTCCGATTTTGGATTATAATTGGTCTATCGCATTGTAAATTGCTGCCAGTAGTGCAAGGGTATAATCGGTAAAGCTTTCGCTGTTGACAATCCAGGAGGCTGGAATATTAGGATCAAGGCCATTATCCGGCCAGGCAATATCCAGTTGGTTTTGGGCGTTGATGCTTTGATCTGTTTGTACAAACGCCTCAGCTAGAAGCAGCCGGACGAGATGAATATTAATGGATGAATTGTACTGATACTCCCATTCTGGTTCACGGCTTATGACGATCTGGCAGTTTGTAATGACATCAGCGGGCAGACCATCCAATTGAGCAAGTAATGCTCTGCCGGTGAGAGCCAGGGGCATATACGGGCTTAACTGATAGGCGGATTCAATTGCAACGCGGGCGCTATCGGTTTGATTGTTTTTAAGGAAAATCCAGCCCGATGTTGCGATTATTTCCGGATTATAGTCATTAATTTTTAGGGATTCTCCGATCAGAACAGCCGCATTAGTGTAATTCTGTTCAGTATATTTTTCCCAGGCTTCCCTCAGGTAACTAAATTCGTTGGGGAGCGTAGTAAAAATAAACTCATCGGATTCAACCGGGCCGTTATCAACAAAATCCCAGACTTTGACCCGGCAGTTATAGGTCATTTTCGGCAGCAGTTCTTCGAGTATTACGGCATGTATTTGACGATTTTCAATATCAGTATAAACCGAGTCTTTCCCTTCAGAAATTCCATAATATACTTCCGCATGACAGGCTTCGTCGGTTTCCCAGTAGAGTTGGACACTATTGTCTGTGGCTTCAATTATGCTGGGCTGGATAGTGATCGTCGGGTCCGTATTGTCCGTTGTATAAATGATTTTTTCACAGCTGACGAATACAAATAATATTAAAATTCCCAGTATTCCAAAACGGAGAATTGGTTTCATCATCAGTTTTCCTCTCTTATTTAACCAGTGTAATTTTCTGACTGCGTTTATACAGGGTTGATTTCCCATTTTTGGCCAAAAACCGAACAATGTAATTTCCTGAAGACACATATTTTCCCAGATTGTTTTTACCGTTCCAGGGAATTGAATATGAACCGGGCATCTGGTATTTCTGGGTAAGATTGCGGACTTCCCGTCCCTGAAGGTCATATATCATAATTGATACATCACTGGTTTTTTGAATATCGTATCGGATTAATGTTGAATTGTTAAATGGATTTGGGTAAGTGCTATAGAGTTTAAACCGGTCTGGTACGACAGCATTTACCGGTTCGCTTATGGGCTTGGCAAATAGCTGATAAATACCGGTTTTGTATAATTTTAGTGACGAGCTAAAGTCAGATACATATTCCCATGTTTTTCCGTTATAATAATAAAGCGAAGATTCGGAATCGTCAACTGGGATTTTGAGTGTTACGGGTTTATTGAAATATGTATTTCGTGGACCAATGTAGATAGATTTACTAACCGGTGTTAATTTTATGTCGTAGTCCAGATCCATTTTACAACAGGTCAATATCATCGGTGTGATTTTTGAAACGGCATCCTGAGGAATTTCTAAGGAAATACGACTATTGCTATCCGTAATGGTCAGACTTTCAGTTGGTTTGGCTAAAGCAGAATTCAATGTAGCCGATCCCGTTCCACTGTTTCCCGAAGCGTCGCTTGCAGAAATTGCAAACTGAATTGCAGATGTTCCTTCGATCTGAACTTTATGATAATAGACATAGGGCGGGGACTGTAATTCGTTAAGCGATGCATTGCTACCATCAAGCGTTGCTGAAATGTTTAAAACCGGCTCTGACGGGACAGCGTAAACGGTGGCGTCTTGCGGAGCATAAGGGTTTTGAGTAACAATGAATGAAAATTCGGGTATTTTGGTATCGTTCACGTGTGTGGCTTCAATGGTGAAGTAATTTTCACCTTCAGTATACGAAAAATCATAATAAGGTATTGATGCATTTCGCAGGTTGGGTATCAGAACCTCGGTTTTATCGGAATTATAGAGTGTAAATTTAACGGTTTCCGGAACCAGCCGCATTTCCGGCCAGACGAAAGAAAATAGTTTGCCAACATTATCCGCCATGGCGGTAACCCGTATTTTCCAGTCACTGGACTCGGTAAAGGGGGCATGAATATCATAGGCATGAAGTTTTTCATCGCTGTTGATAAACTGCATCTGAACAAAGTTACCGTTGAAATCTGTACTTTTAAAATCCAATGCATCCCATGAGTCGGTGGCATCGGAAGCCGATTCTGCTATACCAATTCCATTGGACACATCCTGGACCTTTTTATCCGGGGCAATAACACCAAGTTTCAAGAACCAATCCCAGCCACTGGCGACGGAAGCAGTTCTGTAGTTGTGTTTTGATGAAGAGGATGACAGCTCTTTTGAGAGTGACGATGTTTTTCCCAAAGCGCGGGTGTGCGGGATTACCAGTTCAATATCGTTAACAGAATCCAGTTGAACGAACCAGAATCCCTGCCATACCGAAATGGTATCATCGGTAGCGGTACTTGGTGTTACTATTTCATATTCACCGTTAAAATAATTATAGGTGTATGCGTACCGGCTGATAATACCTTCAGAAGCCGCTTTGTCTAGCGTGTACTCAGTTGAGCTGTTGCGTCCTTCACTATATTTGATAATGGATGAGTTCGACCAATCAATTGTAAAAGTAAATGGATTAGCAAAAATGTTATAGCCAGGTGGATGCGGTTCCCAGTTTACCGTCGGCGCTTTTGCTACATCAAGAACGGCGTCTTCGTCCAGTGGGCAGCCCACAACGTCAACAGCTACCGGGTTTCCTGTATTTTGCCACATATAATGCCCAATTCCCGGATAACAATCCGGCGGCTGTAAATCGGTGCCATCGCCATACTCGTAATACTCTGCTACAGAATCTTCGGTAGTCCAGCGGTAGCAGGCCCAGTTTGTGCCATTGGGCATTTCACCGCCGAAATCATCTCCGTAAACCGCAAAAGGGTCACCATCTTCGGGAATGATTGGAACGCCGACCAGCATCCAGCTGGAATCCGGAAAAGCGGCAAAGGTTTCGGTGATCGGACAACTGGAACCGATGCGAGATGCTTCTGCGGTATTTCCAAAATAACCGATGTTGATACGATCTCCGTTATCTTCTGGTTCATTGGTGAAATCATCATTGGGATCACCTGTATCGAGACATGGTGAATCAGCGGCATCCGGCAGCCAGGCTCCAAAATGCCAGGATGAACCGGTGGATTGTATATGAAGGTCGTCATCTTCCCAGTTGCTTCCCCCAAGGGTGTTGTCCGCTCCGTCGGGATCCACGAACAGCGGGTCCTGTGAGAAGGAACCGATTCCGGAACTGGCGTTACCAGCCCAGTTATTGACGTTGTCCCAAACGCAGTTATAAGAATCGGTAATGTCAAAAGTGTTGTTTCCATAAATACCATAATTATTGCTGCCGACAATAATATTGTTGCACCAGGTCCCGTTGACATTCCTGCCATAGATGCCATAATCTCCCGGATTATAAATCGTATTATTTTTCAAGTGGACTGTTCGGTTATTATCATTATTAATCCATATTCCATAGCCGTCCCAGTATGGATTTCCGTAAATTAGGTTGTTGTTAATTGTCGTATTGTCAATATATTTGATCAGCATTCCACCGGTATAGTTTGAATGTACTACATTGTTGGAAAAACTCATCACTTCATAATAGCTGGACGGATTCCAGTGAATACCAATATCCACATTATGGATATGATTATGGATTATGGAACTGACATTTTTTGTTCGGAAAACATAAATTCCTTCTTTCCAGCCGTTATGAATGTAGTTGCTGTCAATTGCGGAGACCGTGTAGCTGTTATTGCCATGGACGTATATACCGCGATTTTGGAATGTATATATCGTGTTATTAGAAATTCGGTCGACGTCATAGTATTTTGCGTAAATTCCTGTGTCGCTCCAAATGTCATGAATGACATTATTTGAAATAGAGCCGATGGAATAACCGCTGGAACCATAAGCGTATATACCGATTTTCTGAATATTGTAAATCACATTGTTAACCACAGAGGGGCAATTTGTTCGGTAAACATAAATTCCGTAAGAATTCCAGATATTATAAACATCATTGTGACATATTGTATTACAGGGTGTTGCATAGCGGACATAAATCCCGTAATTATTGATACCGGAAATTGAATTATAGGCGATAGAATCGATATCCGTTGTATGGCAATAGATGCCTATTGTGGAATTTGTAATCGTATTTGACAGAATATCAGCCAGAGCACTGTCATCGCTATAATAGAGGTATATTGAGTAAGTCCCATCGGTAATAGTATTGTCGGTAAATCGCAGATAACCGCCGGCTTTGTAGGTAAAAATACCATACTGAGACTGCCACTTCATGGTGCAGTGTGATATCTCGATATTGTCAGAACCAGAAATGTACACACAGGATTTTTTAGGGCCTTGAAATGTGATTCCATGAATGTGAATGTCGTTTTTGTCTTTGATTTCGATGGCGTAGTTTTTATTACTGTCACCAACACCGACAGCACCGGCGGGCTGGCCGGTTTTTTTCCCGGTCACATCGCCATAAATAACAAACGGTTGACCACTTGAACCGGCGCTGGACATCGGCATATACTCCCAGTAATCACCGGATCCGATGAACAGAGTATCACCGCCGGAATAGGAATGGTCCATGGCTTTATCAATTGTCAGCCAAGCCTGGGCTGGAGACTGCCCATTATTCCGGTCATTTCCGCTTTTTGTAACATAGTAGTTTGTCGCTGGGAGAGATGTGATGAAACAGAGTAAAAATATATAGAATAACAATTTTTGGGGGACTCGTTTCATAATACTCCTTTTATCTTTATTGAGAAAGGTAAGTTTATGGATGTTGAATGTCTGTTAAAGATATCACATTAAAATCTAATATTTCTGACGTTAATGTCAAAAATTTATGATCGTATGTCAATTCTTTACCAGCGGCGGATATTTATAGGAGAATATTTTTGATTTTGGCTTCGTATTCTGTCTTATGAATTCCCTTCAGGTTGGGGCTTTTTCCTTCAATCTGGAGTTTCAGGGCTTCCAGCTCCTGGCCTGAGAATGTTACGGAATTGAGTACATGGGTTTCGAAAGCATCGTAAGCCATTGGTGCAACGGCTTTAGTAATTTCGGCCATGACATTGGCATATTGGCGGATTTCCCATTGGGCGTGGTAATCCATGCGCAATTTTAAAAAATGAAACAGGTTGCTCAGATCAATTTGCCAGTACCACTGGGTATATAGTGACAGTGGAAGGTTTATTCGGGACAGCTCCCGGGCAATCCCGGTGTCAATCAGTTTCTGGTAATCGTCATAAGCGGTGGTCTGTCCGTTAATCAGAGTATCCAGCACTTTTATTTTCAGGTGTTCCGGGACTTCTTCAATGTCACGCCCCTGGCGGTTGGATTTACTTTGAAATAAAACCTGCTCTTTTTCAGGAGTATAAAATTCGTCTTCCATTACACTGTAACGACCGGAAATTTCATTTAGACGAGCGGTCCGATGCCGAATCCACTGGCGGGCGACAAAAATAGGCATTTTGCAGTGAAACGTCAGCACAACCTGTTCGAAAGGCGAAGTATGTTCGTGACTGATCAGATAATCGATCAGTGCCTTATTTTCCCGGACAGTTTTAGTGCCTTCGCCATAGGACACGCGGGCCGCCTGAACGATACGGTCATCGCCGCCAAGGTAATCAACCAGTCGGACAAATCCTTTATCCAGTACATTGAATTCCTTGTCCAGTATTGCTTCGGCTGTGGGAACAATTATATGGGCCATGTGTTAATACTCCGTATGTTTGAACTGCCCGAATCTACGAAAATTTCACTTAGGATAGTAGAACGAATTTTTGCATTATTTAGGAAAGAGCTATAGATTTTACTGAGACAGTTACAAGGATAATGAAACAATATCGTTTTCTCCTGATCAGCATTTTAATGGGTATTAATACCGTCGGACAAGTCGAGCCGGATTGGGTGTTTCAGGAAATTGAAATGAAACAAGCTGCTCTTCAAAATCGCAGAGAATTGTTGAAACCCGCCGCTAAATCAGGCCAAAACAACTACGATGTTGGGTTTTACGGAATCAGTCTCAAAATTGATATCACCAATGAGGAAATTGATGGTCAGGTTATCATTCGCGGAAAATCAAAAGTTGCGGCCATATCGGCTGTTGATCTGGATCTGCTGTCTTCTCTGGTTGTAGACAGCGTTTGGGGGGACGCCGTAAACTTCCAGCATCAAAATGACGACCTGAGTATTCTGCTGGAACTGCCCGTGGACAGTGGGGCTGTTTTTGAGATTGGAATCGCTTGGCACGGCAGTCCGGTGGCGGCCGGATTAAAGGGATTTTCGTTTGCATACCATGACAGCGTTCCGATTGTGTCTACGCTCAGCGAACCTTATTACGCCCGGGGATGGTTTCCCTGCAAGGACATTCCCAGCGATAAAGCCGATTCTGCCGATATCAGTCTGACAGTGCCCGATAGCCTGGTAGCAATATCAAACGGAATTTTAATGGGAATTAACGACAATCAAGACGGAACGGTAACCTATCACTGGCGCGAACGTTACCCGATAGCGACGTATTTAATCTCCCTGGCTGTGAGTAACTACAAACTCATTGAACAAACATATAGTGGCCTGGATGGAACTTCCATGCCGGTCTATCACTGGTATTATCCGGAGTATGAATCCTTGACGGATGTGCTTTTTTTGACCACGGAAATGATTTCCTTTTTTGCAGACATCTGGGGTGAATATCCGTTTATTAATGAAAAGTACGGTCATGCCCAGTTTTCCTGGGGTGGTGCCATGGAACATCAGACATGCACGAGCCTTGGCGCCTACAGCGAACTAATGATTTGCCATGAATTGGCTCACCAGTGGTGGGGCGATATGGTGACCTGTGCCAACTGGAAAGAGATCTGGCTGAATGAGGGATTCGCCCGTTATTCAGAAGCACTCTGGCAGGAATTTAAAAAGGGTAAAAACGTTTACCATGACTATATGGATCACATCAACCGGCCGGAATACTGGCAATCCGGTCCGGTGTATATCCTGGATACGACCAACGTTAGTTCCATATTTAATCTTTTGGTATACGATAAAGGCGCCTGGATTCTGCATATGTTACGGGGAGTAGTGGGAGATTCAATATTTTGGGATATTTTTCCGGCTTATCGGAGTGCGCATTATATGGATATTGCCACAACCGAGGATTTCAAGCAGATTTGCGGAGCAATATATAAAAACGATCTGGACTGGTTTTTTGATCAGTGGGTGTATGGCTCGGGACAACCGGACTATAAAGTTAGCTGGGGCCGGCAAAAAACGGCAGCGAACAATTGGCAAATGACGCTGAAAATTGACCAGATTCAGTCGAAAACGAATCTGTTCCGTATGCCGGTCGATGTAAAAGTGGTTTTCAAGGATCATGATTCCCTGTTGACAATTGTGGATTCGTTGGCGTCACAGTTATTTGAATTTCAGTTTTCTGAAATGCCGGAAAATGTGATCATTGATCCGGATAACTGGATTCTGAAAACAATCCGATATTCCACGGTCGATCCCGATATTGGGTACTTACCGGATAAATTTCTCCTGACTAATCCCTATCCAAATCCCTTTAATGCCAGCACAAAATTTGATATTTACCTGCCTTATGACACAGATTCCAGAATTGTGATCTATGATATAAACGGCCGACTAGTGGAAATAATCCAAGAAAGTTTTCAGCGTTCCGGGTATTGGGAACTGGTTTGGCAGCCAAGGAATTTGCCGTCCGGCGTCTATTTTATCCGCTTGGAGAACAGTTGGGTAAAATTAGATAAAAAAGTTGTATATTTAAAATAGGAACGATGTAGCTGGTCCGTTCTTTTTGACATCTAAAACTTGCGAACACTAAAATTTTTCAGAGTAATAAAATGATTTTATCTGTAATTAAAAAACTTTATCTGAATTCAATTGCATTAGCGTTGACAACTGTTTTGCTGCTGAGTTCGGTCGCGTCAGCCCAGTTTGGTAAAAACAAAGTCCGGTACAAAGATTATGACTGGTCCTTTATCCAGACTGAGCACGTTGATATTTTTTTTCACAATGACGGGGAAGAACTTTCTCACTTTGCAGCTCCGGTTGTCGAGCAGGCGGTGAATGAGATAACCCGGGTGCTGAACTGGCGGATGCGTAAACGGGTTTCGGTTATAATTTACAATTCCCATAGCGATTTTCAGCAAACCAATGTCACTCTTGGTTATCTCCAGGAGGGTATATTAGGTTTTACTGAATTACTGAAAAACCGGTCAGTGGTGGCGTTTGACGGAAGCAACAATAATTTCTGGCATCTGATTCGGCATGAGTTTGTTCATGTAGTGGTAAATGATATGATTTACGGTGGCAATATCCAAAGCGTAGTTTCCGGTCGTGTACGTTTGCAGATTCCGTTATGGATGAATGAAGGTCTGGCGGAATATATTTCCATGGGCTGGGATACGAATGCTGATATGATTCTTCGGGATATTGCAACCAACAACGATATTCCAAATATAAAGGAACTGGATTATTACCTGGCATATAAAGGTGGGCAATCGGTTTACCGCTTTATTGCAGAACGATATGGAGATCAGAAAATCGGTGAGATCTGGGCAAATATGAAAGGCCGTTCCAGTGCAGAAAAGGGTATTGAAAAATCCATCGGCTTGGATATGAAAGAGTTGACCGAGGCCTGGCACAAATGGGTCAGGAAAGAATACTGGCCGGATGTCGCCGATCGCGATGAACTGGATGACATTGCCATGCGCCTGACCGATCATAAGAAGCTGAAAAATTATTTTAATACAGGGCCGGCAATTAATCCGAGTGGAACCAAAATAGCACTGATGTCTGACCGAAAGGGTTATGCGGATATATTTTTGATTGATGCTATCGAAGGTGATGTCGAAGATAAACTGGTTAGTGGTCAACGCACTCCCGACCTTGAGGAACTGAAATGGCTCAATCCACGGTTGAGTTGGTCTCCCGATGGCAAAGAAATTGTTTTAGCCGTAAAAAGTGGGGAAAAAGACGCTTTGATTGTGGTGAATATTGAGACAAAAAAGCGCAAAATATATTCTTTCGATGAGATAAATGAGCTCTTTACTGCAGCCTGGTCTCCAGATGGTGACCGGATAGCGTTTATCGGATTAAACAGCGATCGGACCGACCTGTATCTCTATAATATGAAAGACGATAAGTTGTCCCGCTTAACCAACGACTGGGCGTCGGATTTTGAACCGAACTGGTCACCGGATGGAAGAAAAATTATTTTTGCTTCACAGAGAAATATCAAAAACGGAGGTTTTCCCAAAGAGGATTTGACGAACTGGGCAACTTCACCCTATAATCAGACCGATCTTTTTGTATATGATCTGGATCGCGATCAAATCAGTCAGATTACCGATACACCCTGGAACGAGAATTATCCCGCCTGGGCGAACACCGAAAATAAAATTGTTTATACATCAGATATCAATGGTATCTCTAACTTGTATATTATGGACGTTGATTCCGGTAAACAGGTTGCGATAACGAACGTTTTAACCGGAATTTTTCAGCCCTGTCTGTCCAAAGATGACTCGCGGCTGGTATTTGCAGGATATGCCGATTACGGCTGGGATGTTTTTACACTGAGCAATCCACTGGATCTTTTCGATAAACCCAGAGATATCAAAGCCACCGTGTTTGCTGAAAGTCTGAAAGAAATCTGGAAAAATCCCGATGAAAACAAACGTTTTGATTATCCAACACCGGAGGATACCAAGCAGTCCTATACTCACCGGGTTGATACCCAACAATCGTATACAAATTATATTTTTGCACCCAACTATCAGCGGGAGATTCCGGATGAGCCGGACACGTCGATGGCGGCCACAGATTCCATCAGTTACAAAGATGAAAACGGTGAGTTTGTTGTCAGTCCATACAAAACCAAGTTCAGTCTGGACTATATTGACAGCCAGGCTGGGTATAATACGTTCTGGGGATTTCAGGGGACCACGGTATTTGCATTTAGTGATGTTCTGGGCGATCACCAGTTGATCTTTGGATCGGAGATGTATATTGACTTGGAAAACAGTGACTATTACCTGTCGTACCAATATTTGGCAAATCGTACCAATTACGCAATAACCGGTTTTCATACTGCAAATTTCTGGTACTACAGTCTTTTTTATCTCTATCGCTTGCGGAACTATGGAATCGATGTTTCCATGTCCCGGCCATTTTCAAGACTTTCGCGGTTTGAATTAGCTGCAACTTCCTACAATGTTGAGCAAAAGTTCATTGATATCTATAGGGGAGAAACTATTAGTCAACGTATGATACATACGATCCTGCCGAGAGCTGCGTTTGTTTTTGACAACACACTTTGGAGATATTTTTATCCAATTGATGGCTGGCGCTGGCGGATCGATGCAACGGTTAGTCCCAAATACACTAATACGAGTCTCGAGTTCCAGACCGTTCAGGCGGATATCCGGCGATATTTCAAACTGAATCGCGAATATTCTTTTGCATTACGTCTGTCCGGCGGACTCAGTGAAGGACCCAATGCCCAGCGTTTTTTCCTGGGCGGAGAAACTAACTGGATAAATCAGAAATGGCGGGATCATGTTCTAGATGGTGATGATTCAATGCTGGAGGATATCTACTTCTCCGATTTTGTCACACCTCTTAGAGGAGCGCGATATTATGAACGGGCAGGAACCCGCTACTTTCTGGCCAATATTGAATTTCGTTATCCTTTCATAAAATACCTGGCGTTGGGTTGGCCATTACCAATGACCATTGGCGGACTTCAGGGAATAACCTTTTTTGATGTTGGCGGTGCTTGGTTCGCTAATGATTTCCACCCCTTTACCAGTGATCCCTATTACGGGACTATTATGGACGATCTGGTTTCGGGATTTGGCGTGGGGACCCGTCTTTTTATGGGCTATTTTCTGTTGAAAATTGATTGCGCCTGGCGCTATGACATGATCAAATTTCGTTCGCCACAATGGTATTTTTCCCTGGGGCTGGATTTCTAAAATTTATATTCCTGATAAATTTTCGGATTTTATTACCAAGATAGCGTCTAAATCACTAATTTAGCAGGCCGGACTGAAGGGCTGGCAGTTGTCATAAATTATTGGGAAAACATTGATCAAGTATCTGCAATTTTTAATCTTATGCCTGATTTGGGGGACCACGTTTGCGGCGATCAAGATCGGATCGGAGTCCACGCCTCCTATGCTTGGCCTGGCGATTCGCTATGGGATTGCCTTGTTGCTGCTGTTTCCGATAATCAAACTGACCGGCCGTAAAATCCCTTTTGATAAAGCCTCAGTTAAACTCTACATTATCGTCGGTGTATTCAGCATGGGCTTAAGCTACCTGTGTACTTACTGGTCAATGAATTTTATCCCCAGCAGCCTGTCCTCGATTTTATGGGCAACGTTACCCTTGTTTAGCGGAATTATGGCTCACGTTATGGTTCCGACGGAAAAACTGAATATCCGTCGATTGTCGTCAATATTTCTAGCAACAATCGGGGTTGTACTGATTCTTTCGGATCAGCAATTGATTTTTAGTGCCGAAATCCTGGTGGGTTGCCTTGTTGTAATTCTCGGTGTTATTATGGGCTCATTTCCAAATGTCTATATCAAAACGCATGGAGAAAATTTTGATCCGATGGTGTTGACGGCAATGTCCCTGGCGATTGGCGGTACAATCCATTTGACCGGAGCCCTCGTATTGGGACAATTTGCTGAAATGTCCTGGACTGTCCGTAATATTGGTGCAGCAGCTTATCTCGGAATATTCGGTTCGGCTGCGGCATTTTTCATCTATTATTCGTTGTTGCGAAAAACCGAAGTGGTCAAGGTATCCTTTGTAACCTTTCTGACACCGATTGTGGCGTC
>CAZAKB010000035.1:0-2334 GCA_964485475.1 uncultured bacterium | reverse complement strand
GACAAACTCAAGGGTGAACGCTTTCTCTATTTTTCCGGTGAGGAATCGGAAGAGCAGATATCGCTGCGGGCCAGCCGGATGGGAATCGATAACTCCAGGATTCTGGTAGCCTGTGAGAACAATCTGGAAAACATTACAACCCACATCGAAAATCAGCAACCGGCGATGGTGGTGATTGATTCGGTTCAGACGATTTACAGTGATGCCTATGACAATGTTCCGGGCAGTGTGACCCAGGTTCGGGAATGTGCCGGAACACTATTGCGGAAAGCCAAAGAATTGAACTTCTGTGCCGTATTTATCGGCCATATAACCAAAGACGGAATGATTGCCGGACCAAAGGTATTGGAACATCTGGTAGATACAGTATTGTATCTTGAAGGTGGTAAGACCAATTTTTATCGAACTCTGCGCTCTATGAAGAACCGTTTTGGTTCGACCAATGAAGTCGGTTTGTTTACCATGAAGGATATTGGTTTAATTCCTGTAGATAATCCATCGGAATTTTTTCTGGCAGAGCGGAAAAAGCATGTGGCCGGCTCTACGATTGCCGTCAGTATGGAAGGCACCCGACCGTTTTTGATTGAAGTTCAGGCGCTGGTGACCCAATCGTCCTACGGGAATCCTCAACGAACGGCCAATGGTATTGATCATCGTCGTCTGGCGATGCTTGTGGCAGTGCTGGAAAAGCGGGCGGGTTTCCCGCTTCGTCTTCAGGATATTTTTGTGAATCTTGTCGGCGGTTTGCGGATTGATGAAACAGCGATAAATCTGGGAGTCGTGGTCGCACTGGCATCGAGTTTCAAAGATGTGCCGGTCAATCCATCTGCGGTTTTTATCGGCGAGGTGGGATTGGTCGGCGAAATCCGCTCAGTTCCATTGATTGAACAACGGGTCAAAGAAGCCTTAAAATTCGGTTTTAAACCGGTTTATATTCCCAAGGCGAACATGAAGCAGCTGGACGGTATCAAAGCCGGTGATGTTGTTGGTGTTGATTCCATAAACCAGCTCTTCGATCAAGTATTTTAACAATCATTTTATATATGAAAAAAGCCAACGAAACATCCGGTCGATTGAACTTTCAGGTTCTGGCAACAGATCCCGATTCGCTGGCCCGGGCTTGCCGTTTTGAAACTGATCATGGCGTTGTGGAGACGCCAATCTTTATGCCAGTGGGAACCCACGGTGTCGTAAAAACCCTGACGCCGGCGGAACTCGATGATTGCGAGGCGCAGATTATTCTCGGTAATACATACCATCTCTATTTGCGCCCGGGACTTGAAGTCATTGAAGCGGCAGGCGGACTGCATCGATTCAACAGCTGGAAGAAACCGATTCTGACTGACAGTGGCGGATTTCAGGTATTCAGCCTTTCTCATCTTGGCAAAATTACCGATGACGATATTACTTTTCGTTCTCACATCGACGGCTCACAGCATATTTTGTCGCCGGAAATTTCCATGGAAATCCAGAATTCCCTGGGCTCGGATATTGCCATGGCCTTCGATGAATGTACACCTTTTCCATGCAGCTATGAAGCCGCGGAAAAATCACTTATCAGAACACATGACTGGGAACAACGTTCGAAAAATCATTTCGATAAATTGAAGCCTCGCTATGGCCACCGGCAATTCCTGTTTGGAATTGTGCAGGGCAGTGTGTATCCCGATTTACGGGCGCAAAGCGTTGAAGCATTAGCCAAAATGGATTTTGACGGCTATGCCATCGGCGGACTGGCGGTGGGTGAGCCAAAAGAGAAAATGTTCGATATGATTTCCTATGTCAGCCCGATGTTGCCACGGAATCGACCCCATTACCTGATGGGCGTGGGTAAACCGGAAGATATTGTTCAGGCGATTGAGCGGGGAATCGATATGTTCGATTGTGTGCTGCCGACTCGTAATGCCCGTAACGGGACCCTTTATACCTGGCAGGGGCGGGTAGTTTTAAAACAATCCCAGTATCGGATGGATTTTACACCGCCAGATGAAAATTGTAATTGCTACACGTGTCGGAATTTTTCACGGGCATATTTGAGACACTTGTACATGAATGGTGAAATGACCGGTCTGCGTCTGAATACGCTCCATAATATTCATTTTTTTCTGGAATTGACGGCAAAAGCACGGACGGCAATTCGGGAAGGGAATTTTAACGAATGGAAAAAGAGGTTCTTTCAATTTTATCCCATTGAAGATGATCACTGGGAAGTCAATACAGTCCGCCGCGAAGAACGACGCAAGAAACATCTTGAGGAAAATGATTATTAAAGCACTGTTTAGGTTAAATTACTGATATGACTATGACAATAAATTCAGCACCAATCCCGGAATC
>CAZAKB010000034.1:0-23939 GCA_964485475.1 uncultured bacterium | reverse complement strand
TAAATGCACACATGCATCCAAGTTCACTCCTTGGGAACTTGAGTTTTATGCAGCGTTCAAAGATCAAAATAAGGCTATGAATTTCGAAAAATATCTGAAGTCTCACTCTGGCAAGGCATTTTCAAATAAACGACTACTTTAATCGTCCTTGCGGGACTTCGCGTGGCAGGCCACTTTTCTCATTTCAGATAAAGTTTTATTGATTGATCGTAACGAAGAGTGTCCTGCATAATTTGCAATACACCAAAACTCCAGCAAACTCCAACAAAACAATATTGTAATGTTCTTTATTCCCCAAATATCGGTTTCAGATAATCATGCCAGTAGCTCTGCCAGTTGTATTGACTGAAGACTCGCTTAAACAGCATATCACTGCGGGATAAATTCTCTTTGAGAAATTTCACCAGCCGGTTAGCATTGAATTCCGAACTTTCGTCGGTCGGCAAATAAAGTACACCGTCTTCAGCGATTTCACGGAAGACCGGGATTTTAGAAACAGCAATCGGAGTCCGGGCTGCGCCAGCTTCCAGAATCGGCAATCCAAATCCCTCATCGTGGCTCAGGTACAACACCAAGTGCGCAACGAAATAAAGATCATGGACGATATCCCGGTTTTTTAGCTGCGAAATATTTAATGTGTCAAACAATTCATCCAAAAATATTATGTAGTTCTTCACTCCCATTTCTTCTACTAATCGCTTCAATTCAATTGAATACGGTGTAACTTCATTATTTATCAGTTCGGTCTGACCAGTAATTATTCCAAGAACATCCGGGAATGATTCTTTCAGTTTTGCAATAATCTGAATACTGCGCTCAATATTTTTACGGGGCAACTGGCTGGCCGGAATCAGGATAAACGGGTATTTATGAAATAGCGTAAGGTGCGAAATGATTTGAGTCGTTTCAAGATGAAAACTGAGGAAATCCTGATATTTCAGAACATTCGGAACAACAATAATCTTTTTTCGCGGTATTCCCAGAAGTTCCGCCATTTGTCGACGTCTATATTCAGAAATTGTAATATAATGTACATTCGGCAAAACTGATTTTAACAGCAACCAGGGCCTTCGGTTATATAAATTATTTTTATGATCGTCCATCAGCCAGGCCAAATCATGAGTCCAAAGATAAAACTGCTTATCCGGGCTTTTCTCAATATAATTCCAAAAAGCTTCTGTGGCGGTTAAATTGAACGGCATTGACATGATATTATGAATAATAATTGTATCGATATCGCCAATCTGGGTTTCAATTTTCTTTTCCAGATTATGCAACCGGTACTCATAATCTTCTGGTAATGATCCAAATTTCAATATTCTCTGGACCTTTTGTACGTGAGGATTGTTCGGATTAAGATCCGGAACGAGACTAGTTTTAATATTTTTACCTTCGATTTTGCCCTCACCCGCCAATAACGTCACCAGGTAGCCCTGTTGTGCAAATGCCTCAGCCTGAGGTCCAATAATATTTTCCACACCACCAACAACCGGCGGCAATGTATAATGGGCGATTACGATTTGTTTTATTGATTTCATCTGTTTCCCTTATTCAACTGCTCTAATTTATAGTAAAATTACAGTAACTGAAATATTTAATACACTTTATTGGGACAACAAATTGTTAAAAAAACTGTCATAATACAGATTTTTATTTTTGAGATTTCTAATACTTTGAAAATATTCGTATATTTCAATTTGATAAATGATAAAAAGAATATGAAAAAAACCACACATTTCATTTCAATATTTCTGGTATTTGCATTCGTAATGTCTTGCAGCAGACATGAATATCCGACGACAAATTCGGAATTGACCCGGGAATATTATAAAAAAGGTGAAGAATCCCGACTGCAACTATATTATCGAAATGCATTAAATTATTATCTTCATGCGTTTGAGCTCGATTCCAGTTTTGCATTAGCGGCGATGAAATCCGCGCAAATGTATCTGATTTTTGGTATCGAGGATAGCGGGACTTTTTATTTTAACAAAGCCCATCAATTATCAGACCAAATGCCGGATGTGGAACGATTAGTGATCGATTATTACTGGTCGGAGTTCAACTCAAATGAAAAGCGTATGTCTGTTCTGGCTGACTCACTGACCGTATTATGTCCGGAAAATTTCGACGTCCGCATCATTGACGCATATACTAAATGGCGAAAACTTCAGTATGAAGACGCCCGTAAATCTTTTCAGAAAATCCTCAGAGATTACCCAAATTATATTATCGCTTACAATAACATTGGCTATTTATATGCCAATGATGGCCTTTTTAAGGAAGCGGTTGATAACCTGGAAAAATATAAACGCTATGCCGCAAATCAACTCAATCCATATGACAGTCTGGCCGAGATCTATATCGCAATCGGCCGCTATTATGAAGCGATTCATACATTGGAGTATCTTTTAGAGAATAGACATGATGAAGTCATTCAAAATGAATTTATCGGTACTATGATATATGTCCGAATTGCCTTTGCATACCGCAAGTTGGGACAGTACCAGAAAGCCCTTGAGTATCTGCAGCAGGCCGAACAGTTATTTTCATCTAACTATTCTATCAGCCGAATTTACCTGAATCGTTTTAATATTTATCGGGAACTGGAGCAGGTCGATCAGATGGAAAAAGTCCTGACCAGCCTGAAAAGAAAAATCACCGCTAATGAATTCACCTATCAGACCGCCGTGTTGCATATAATGAAAAACGAGTACGATCAGGTCTTGGAGATACTCGATAGATACAAAACAACTGATGGACCAAAGAAAAAATCAAGTCGTGAAATTCTTATAACTAACGCTGCAATTGAAGGTGAATTAAACCTGAAAACCGGTCTGTATGCAGAAGCCGCTGAACAGTTCAAACTGGCCGCTGAGACCTATTTCGATAACCTTAATTCGACGGATTTACGCATTAAGGAATATATCTCCCTGGGTAGTGCTGCGGATTATTCAGTAGCTATAAATGGTTTGCGGCAACAGATTAAAGTAAATCCAAATTGCCCGCTGGCCCTGATCTATGCTTCTGAATATTACATCAAATCCGGAAAAAAGTCCGAAGCATTCGCCTATATAAGCCATTTTTTGAATTTATGGGAAGATGCCGATCCCGGCACCCCTTTATTAACGCATGCCCGGTCTATTCTTGCTGAGTTGAATCAGTAACCGATTCCGGCAACTGCAATGAAATATTACTAACTTCCAACCCACTACTGTCATATTGAACAATATGCTGAACTGATTTTGCATAATCGAATGTGAATTCACTAAGTTCCATCACCTTATTATCCCGGCTTCGAATCCAGATTTCCATGACCAGATCGTTTCGCTTATTATAGCGCAATTCCAGCCGGCCAACATCTTCTCCACTGGTGGCTTTGACCTCGTATTTAATCGGATTCCGGCTCGAATCAAATGTACAAATAGTAAAATAATCTTTCTGTGATGACATCCAGTCACGACCCTGAATTTTCTGTAGTAATTGAGTTTGAATCTCATCGGGCAGATAGGATGTTCGCGATAACAACAATGAATCCGGTGAATATGTATCAACAACGATTAAATTCCCGTTCCGGTCATAATAATACTTCCCATAAGAAGCGATATTACCATTGGGCAAAATATAATCGAGTTGCTTTGTCAGCCGGTTTTCGATGACAGCCCGATAAAATGGTTTGCCAACCACTTTAGACGGATTTACATCAATTTTACGGACAAAATCATCGTAACTCAAATAGTATCGTGTTATACTCTGAGCTGAAACCAATCCTGTCAACACCAATAGACTAATAAAAAGAACACACCGGTTAAAATTTCTCATGCTCTATTTTAACCCGATTGGGGAATTGTTTCAAGATTTCATTTATAGAAACGATGATTATTTCTTAATTGACACTGGCAGAGGTTTTGGTTATTTTTGTACGGCATAAATTAATGGTGAAAGTATTGAATGTAAATATACAGAAGGTTGTATCTTTTAAAAACCTTAACAAATTCATCCTTTTGTGTCTTCTTTTTATTTTTTCTACAAAAATACAAGGGCTAAATCAGACTATTGAATTTGAGAATGAAATATTATTCCGGGGACAAAATTCACTAACTGTTTTTTCAATATCACAGGACTCTTCCAGATACATATGGATCGGTACAAACAAAGGACTGTTCAGATATGATGGAATAACATATAAGCGCTATATTCATCGTGACAATGATCCAAATTCGATTTTTTCAAACATAATCTTTCGAACCAACGTCGATCCACAAGGTGTTTTATGGATTTCCGGTAATGGCGTGTTCGCACGCTATGATGCATTGAATGATTCTTTTCAATCATATTATCTGGATTCCATGATCGTAGATTATAGTGTAGTACGCCCACGAACGATTTATGATATAGTTGCAGACAGTTCTTCACTTTGGGTAGGCTTGATGGCAGGAGCAGTTTACCGATTTGATAAATCTAATGAATCTTTCACACATATTCTTTCTGTAAATTTAGAGGGAAGCCCAGGTAAAAGGAATTTTAATAAGATATCGTTATCTAAAAGTAATCAGCACATTTACTGCACAATATACAATAAAATATTTATGATCGATATGAAATCATTCTTAATCGATTCAATCGCCCTGAAAATAAATGATCTATCAAGTAGGTATTTTTATCCAAGTTATGTAACTAAAACAAAAAACCTCTGGATTGGAAATAATAAACTTGAGATAATTTCAATAAGCAATAATACGATCACAAAGATATTATCCGTCAATAGAAATACAACAAATTTAAATGCAAGTGGATTGATCCTTGAAATCCAGGAAGACATTTATGGTAATCTATGGATAGCTACAACCGATCACGGACTTGTACATTGCGATACAACAAAAGGTGTGTTCACATATTCAATCGACAATAATAGTAATATTAAAGGTATTAATAAAAAAAATATTGGAACTGTCTTTATTGATAATACTGGTACTATTTGGGTTGGGGCTCCTGCTCGGGGTTTATTCAAGAGTGTAAAATCTCAGATAATTAATAATATTGAATCAATTTCCGACGGAGATAATATCATTCCAAATGACAATATATTATTTATGAATAGACTTTGTAATGATACGGCATTATGCTTTATCGACAAGGAAGGCTTGTTCACATTTAGTCCTGATGATGGACAGTTGCGTCGTATTTCCAGTAATTCTAAAGTCAATCAATATATTGTCAATTTATCTGTAAATAATATGGTAACATTAAAAAACAGATACGTATGGTTTGGGACAGAGCAGGGGTTAATCAAACTAGATCTGAAAACAAATCAAATCGACCAGTTCCTGCCAGATCCAGATTATGATGATCAAAAATATGGTAATAATATTAGTGCTTTGACAATTATTGATGATAGTACCATCTGGCTTGGTACTTACACGGGCGCACTTTTACAGTTCGATATCGTATCATTACGATTTGTCCGACGATTTAACCCGGAATATCAATTAACTTTTAAGAGATTGGTAAAATACACCAAATATGAAAAAGCAATCCTATCTATCGAAAAAGATAGTGACAATAAATTATGGATTGGCACGTCTAGTTCCGGTCTCGGATTATTTGATATTAATGAAGGCAATTGTACAAAAACCTACACTTTGGGTAATTCCAATACGCAGTCAATTTACCCAATTGATTTGATAAAAAGAGATTCTAATGGTGATATTTGGATAGCTGCAAGGACATTTGGATTTTATAAATACGATAAAATCAATGATGGTTTTATACACTATTTTGATGAAGAAGGATTAGTATCAAACAATATCACTTCAATCACAGAAGACAGTATTCATCAATTATGGCTTGGAACCAGAGTTGGATTGGTGCTATTTGATAAACAGACAGATCTATTTACGTATCTTGATACAACAAGTAATTTCATGTGTTACGACAAAACGCTCAATGATACCTATTTGAATTCTGTCAAAGAAAAACCGGCATCCCATGGTATTTCACATTTTCCTGTAACATTAAAAGGACTCACTCTTGAAAATGGAACTTCTATATTCTACGGACCAAATGGAATTAGCTATTTTAGATCAGATTTAAATAACGCAAGTTCCCCAATAATGCTTTCGGATTTTAAAATATTCAGTAAAAGTCAAAAATTTCCTATTCCAATGCACAATGTAAAAAATATAGAAATGTCCTATAAAGACTATATATTTTCGTTTGAATATCGAATTATCGACTATAATGATCCTAAAAAAAATAAATATGCATTCTGGCTAGAAGGTTTTGAAAAAGAGTGGAACTACACCAATAACGGTAATAAAGTGACCTATTTTAATATTCCTCCCGGTAAATATATCATGAAAGCAAAAGGATATAATTCCGTTGGCATCTGGAATGAAAAGCCAATAGAAATCAACATTACCATCACTCCCCCCTTCTGGCGAACCTGGTTGTTTCGGATTATAGTCGGATTATCAGTCGCCGGTCTGGTCGGTTTCGCGTTCTGGTTCCGAATACACCAGATACAGGAACAGAAACGACTACTGGAAGTACAGGTTCGGCAGCGCACAAACGAACTCCACGAATCCAATGAACAACTTATTGAAGAAATTCAATTCCGAAAAAAAGCGGAAGAAGAACTCCGGAAGAGCGAAGAAGAGTATCGTGATCTGTTTGAAAATGCCTATGACGTTATCTGGATTTCTGATAATGATGGAAATATTCAGGCTATTAACCATTTCTTTCAACAATTACTAGGTTATACAAAGGATGACATAATCGGTAAAAACCTGTTGAATTTTGTCTCTGACGAACATCAGTTCCGGGCAATCCGAAATTATGTAAAATTTAAACGAGACCATCTGATTGAATGTGAGTTGAATTTCAAGACCCGGGATAGTGGTATACGAATCCTTTGGCTAAAAATACGTGGAATTTATGAAAACGGTAATATTATCGGGATTCATGGTATTGGTCGAGATTCCACAGAGCTGAAAATAACTCAGGCAGAGTTGCAGGAAGCGGAACGGATGAAACGTGAAAGCATGAAGCAACTGACCCTTAAACTTGCTCACGAAATCAAGAATCCGTTGACCAGCATCACCAGCTCTGCACAATTAGTGGCATCATCAAAAGACACCAGGGAAAATCCTAAAATCCAACGACACATGAATATCATTAATAAAAATGTAAATATCTGTAACCACGTGATTCGGGAACTGTATTCATTCACCCATAAACCGGATCTAAATCTCACTGTAATTCAGATTCCCGGCTTTATCACAGACCTCCGTTCATATGCCGAAAACAAAATTGAAAACAATCCGTTAATTACGATTAAAACTACTGTAAATGAATCCGTACACGACATTTTAGGCGATAAATTCCGATTGGAACAGGCGTTCTCGAACATCATTAATAATGCATTCGATGCAATGCCCGAAACAGGAACGTTGACGATAAATGCTAATTCAGCGGATGATACTATTTGTATTGAAATCAGTGATACCGGATGTGGCATGTCAGAAGAGACGATTCAAAATATATTCAAACCATTTTACACATTGAAAGCCAGTGGCTTTGGACTGGGAATGCCGGTTGTGAAAGACATTGTCGAAGCCCATCAGGGATCAATAAATATAATCAGCAAACCCGGTCAAGGCTCGACATTCAGCATATGTTTGAATGCTTATCACCCAAAACAAATTAATCATGAGGATATCTAATGCCCTACTCCATTTTAGTGGTCGATGACAACATTGATACCCAGGAAAATATTCGGGAGCTGCTCGAAGAAAACGACTATATCAGTTTTGGTGCTGCGAATGGTGAGGAAGCTCTGAAAATCCTTGATGCTGAAAAGCCAAACGGTATGATTCTGGACATGAATATGCCGATAATGAATGGCTGGGAGGTTCTTGAAAAAATAAAACCTGAAATTGAACATGGTCTATTGGTAATAATCACCACCGCCTATGGAGATGTACCTTTAGCGGTAGATGCTATCAAACAGGGTGTTTATGATTTTTTTGATAAGCCCTTTAATAATAACAAATTGCTGTTAAGTGTTAAAAATGGTCTGGAAAGATTCAAAATCCAGCAGGAATTAAAGGAATTAAAAGCCAAAGGTCCATCCAAACTTGTTACTCTTGATGATTTTGGGCCAAGCAATAAAATTGCCAAAGTTCTGGATGATGCAAAAAAAGTAGCAAATACCAACTACTCTGTACTAATTGAAGGACCAACCGGCAGTGGTAAAAACCTTCTGGCCCGCTATCTTCACCAACAGAGTCTGCGAAAAGACGCTCCCTTTGTAAATGTCGATTGCGGCACAATTTCCAGTACTCTGATTGAGAGTGAACTTTTTGGACATGTAAAAGGTTCATTCACAAGCGCATTTGATAATAAAGAAGGCAAATTTAAATCAGCACATAAAGGAACGCTTGTGCTTGATGAAATTGGGAATATTCCTCTGGAACAGCAGGTAAAATTTCTTCGCGCAGTGGAAGAGAAAAAAATTTCGCCAATTGGGTCAAATCAGGAATTTGATGTTGATTTTCGTCTGATTGTAGCAACTCTGGAGAATCTTGAGAAGTTAGTCGCAGCAGGAAAGTTCCGACGGGATCTATATTATCGCATCGCTGAATTTTCGATCAAAGTACCTGCACTTGCAGACAGACCAAATGATATAATCCACCTGACTAAGCGATTTGTACAGCAATGCAATCTGAATCTTAACAAGCAGATACCCGATGAGTTGAGCGCTGATGTTATCGACAAGTTACTGACTCATAACTGGCCGGGGAATGTCCGTGAATTGCAGCATGTTATCAGCACTGCTGTTCTAATGGCAAAAAAACAGATAATTCCAAAAGATATTATTTATCGGGGACTATCAATAAATAATTCAGATGATATCACCAATGTTCCAATTGTTTATCAAAAGGGTTCGCCATTAAAAGATAGCATGATTACTTTAATGGAAACCATTGAGCAGCAATATTTGAAAAAGGCTCTTGAACTGGCAGAATACAATAAATCGAAAGCCGCTGAAATATATGGCATCGATCGTAAGAATTTTTATAGCAAGTTAGCGAAGTACGGACTCAAGAATCAGAAATAGAAAAATCTATTCTTTGGGCGTTTCCCAGATTTCGCTACCGAAAAAATCCCAGGGCAGGCGCTTTTCATCACATTCTGAAACGTCGGATGAAAACTTCTGGCTGACAAAATAAATAATCCGCGAACGCTTTGAAGTGGAATTTTTACAACCATGCGCAACTCCTGGCGGAATCACTACTAACTGAGATTTACAATCCCCTAACACAAGTTTCATTTTTTTTCCGGCAGTTACCGATTCACTGCGTTGATCGGCCAATATAAGAATCAATTTATCCGTTGGCGGCACATACCAGATATCCGATTGTTTTTCATGAATATGAAAGGCTTTTATCATTCCGGCATCCATCTCACTGTAATTTATTTGAGCAACCGTAAAGGATTCTTCGGCATCTAAAATTCCGGCAGTCAGACGACCAATTTCTGTCAGCGATCCACCCTCATCATTGAAGCGTTGGAGATTTATAATTTTAACACCGTCGATTATCGGTTTCGTGGAATAGTCCTGAACATAGAGAGAACTTTGGGCATCATCGGTTAATTTCATTGAAATACTTCCTT
The DNA here is from genome assembly GCA_964485475.1 of uncultured bacterium. Classification (GTDB taxonomy): domain Bacteria; phylum Fidelibacterota; class UBA2242; order UBA2242; family UBA2242; genus B118-G9. Next base: position 14,261 of record CAZAKB010000034.1, on the reverse strand, counting down.
CATTATTTGACTGATAACTTAATTGCATTAAAATAAAAACACAACAACAGCGTAATGTTCCCGACTATGCTTGACATTCCTTGATATTGCTGGTAAATTTTTCAGTTCGAAAATGTGGGGCAATGCCAACAATTACAGTAAATCGAGAGAAGGAACTTACGCAGCCATCAACACTTCATCAATCTAACCGTTATCATCTGTTTTGGATTCTGTTTCAATTATTTTGCCTGGTAACGATAGCCATCCTGTTCTTTTTAGGTTATTATTTAAATGATGAGCACAAATTATTAATTGTTCCTTTACTTATATATCTTATTATTAATTCAATTGTTTACTACAAATTATATTATAAAAATACAACCATGCAGAATCAAATATCAAAACAAACAAAATAAATTTAAACGGTAGTCATTTGAACAGTAATAAACAGATTAATTTACACTATTATCTCAACGACCAAGAGACTTTATTATTGTTTAACATTGATTATTCCGATAATAGAATTACAGGGATCGGGCATCTACTATTGGATCAGATCCGGGAAATTCAAATAATTACCGATTGTAACCCGGAACAACCACTGATTCCCTATCCGGATATTTACAAATCTCCGGATACACTCGATGTGCAATTGGCCCAAATCATGGCGATTGAAACTCATTATCATTGCATGGTGCCTGAATATGCCCGATTGGTCCGCTTACTGCTCATGGAAATGTACCGTTTACTCAATCACTTCAATTATTTCACTACACTTGCTCATGCAATTCAGTTTCCAATACTCTTTGAGAAATCAGTGGCAAACAGCGCGATTATTCGAACACTTCTGTTAAATATTGACAAAATGCAATCTTTAAATAAGTACTTTGTTATTGGCGGAATTGCATCAGACCTGCCAATAGGTTTCATTGAAATCCTGACCGATTCAATGCATGCAATTCATAAAAGTCTGGGGTATTACGAAAAACAATTAATCCGAAAAACCATATTGTCCAATCTGCTTGAAAATGTTGGTATTATCAGTCAGAAACATGCAAAACACTATTCCCTGTCGGGACCCAATTATTACGCATCACTCCCACCAGCAGAATACAACCTTATTACAACTTATCAACTTCCCAAAAGTATACATCTGGAACCGGTTAAAACCAATTTTCGCAAAGGAACAATTGGCGATTCCTGGAATCGTACCTGGATACGGTTTATGGAAATTGGACAATCCCTTCGATTAATCACTCAAATAACTGACGTTATCATGAAATCAGATATCAATTTAATAATTCAACCATTTTTATCAGGCCGGGATTCTGAATTTACGATTCATTTTAATCATGCTGAGGGCCAGATTGTCAGTCATATCAGCAAGAACCAAAATAATCATTATATCACCGGCAAACATCAATATCCTGTTATCAATGTGATAAAAAACCTGGATTCATTCCTCGTTGGTGAACGAATTTCATCAGCAAAAATTGTATTAAGCAGCCTTAATCTTAATCCTGTAAAATATCTCATTCACAAATGAACGCTATGTTGACCTCTATATTACAAAGCACAATAAATAACGGATTTTTAGCAATCCCCGGACTTAATTACCAAATTCTGATGTCACACGCCATATCATTACTTATTTTATTATTTATATCATTTCTGATCATTACTACCGCAATTGCCAATAATTTTACTCCTTTAAAATCAGATCAACGCCTCAAAACAAAAATATTCTCCCCTTTTAAATCCATATTGAATCATTTTCTCGATTACCGAAAAAACCGATCAAAGTTCAACGTCCGAAAGGAGTTTTTATCCTTTAATCTTATCTATATTTTTATGGCCTTAGTCAATATTTGTTTACTAATCCTGTTCCCAATCAGCCAACAATATTCCGGTATCCAGTTGAATTACAGCAGCATGATCGTCATCCTATGCATGTTATTAAACCTGATAGTGTATGCAACTACTGTGAATTACTCCGATGTAAATACCACTACGGTTGTTCGCCGAAATAGTCGGTTATTATTGACTGTACTCATTGTGATCATCGTTGCGGGCTTATCGGTCAGCGGTTCATTGCACTCATTCAGAATGAGTGCAATTGTTCAAATTCAGCAAAATCGTTTTTTTTATACACTGCCCACGTGGAATATCCTGCGCAATCCATTACTGTTTCTAAATGCAGTACTCTTTTTTGTCTATGCTGTATTACTGGTTCAGTTGCTTAACCAGACTGAACAAACTATCCCATTCAAAATACCTATTCATCCCTTAAAAATGAACCACACGTTCAGCTACAGAGTCGTTGAATTATGGAAATTCAGCTTTTTAGTGCTAATTACTTTTTATTATATCTTCCTGTTTTGGGGTGCCTATACATCACCCTTTTACGATGGAACTTCCCTGATAAGTAACACTTCTGCAATTGCATGGTTATTAATAAAAATCTGTATTTTCCTGTTTTTAATCAGACTCGTTTATCGATCGATCCCGCATTTAGTTGAAGAACAGATACTTCATCTGACATATACATATATTTTTCCGATTCAGATAATATCACTGGTTTTAGGATTAATCTTTTTGCAAACTTAAAAAGTTAGGAAGGGCTGTTCATTTGTCCGTGTCACTCACAATCTTGATTTTATTAATCCTGGGTACAGCCACAATTTGGGTGCTTACTCAAAATAAATGGATAAAATCAATACTATTTCCGGTCAATTTGTTGCTTTTATATCTTCTTTTCTGGAAAATTGCCGGGCCGGTATTTGCGCATCTTTTTCTGTTTGCGGGATTTCTGATTGTAATTACAATTCTGTTGCTTTCTCCAGATGCCGAACCTAAAAAAAGCCTCCATCTAAAATTTCAATTTAAATATGTGCTTTCTTTGGGCACTGTTGCACTTTATACCATCGTATCATTACTGGTTTTCATAGATGCTGTCAGCCAATCCGAATCCCTTGATCTACCAACATCATTAGTTTCGGTAGAATTTTTGGATTTCATTTGGATATACATTATTGTATCAGCTCTTTTTTCTATCCAGTTATCTCTATTACTGAAAGGAATCTTTAAGACGGATGAGTAATTTTTTCCTGTTAATGGCCGGAGCTTTTGGACTGTTTTCCATCGGAATACTGGGTTGTATTATGAACCGTTCATTCACATTCAAGCTGCAATCGGTTTTTCTTATTATTGCCGGTGCATGCATTACCTACTTCAGCCTTTCAAATAGATTCGGACAAACCAGGCATATTATGCTTTATACGTCGGTCATTTTAATTATATTCGTATTCATTATTTTGACATCATTTATCATTTATAAAACGTCCGAAAACAGAATAACTCCTGACTTATCGGAGAAACCATGACATTTATCCTCACACTAATATTTTGGCTCCTATTTTCGTTACTGATAATTAATAACCTGATACCGAATTTCAGTATTAAATACCGCCGCTTATATATCTGGCCGACATTTCTTTTTACTATCTTAACATACAGTTTGCTGGTCTCGCAGATTATTTCAGGGAATCCAAAATTCAGTGCTAGTACATCATTTGATTGGTTGCAGTTAGGTTCAATGAGCCTGGCAATCACATTTTTAATCAACAATTCAACATTGATACTTGGAGCAATGCTGGCAACATTGTTTCTTGTTCAAATTATTGGCCTTTATACTCATCAAACCAGTAAGAATCAGTCTAAATCGTGGGATAATGCGGTCAAACATCAGGTCAACTGTATTTTTACATTGGTAATGGCCGGGTTGCTGGTTCTGTTGGCTGACAGCCTCCTGATCCTGTTTTTCGGGATGGCACTAATTAGTGGAATTGTCATTTACAGAAATCTGTTAATAAACGGCGGAAAAACTTCAATAAATAATCTGATCTGGTTTTTAATTGCCGATTCAATTTATCTGATTGCAGTTTTATATACATACACTCTATTTCATACAGTGTCAATTTCCGAAATTGCCACTATAGCCAATGCCAACATTCAAGGATCTCCCTTCAGTATTGTTGGTTTTTTGCTTGTGCTGCCAATTATAATTAAACTTATTAAAGTGCCATTTTCAGAACAAACAAACAATTCAAATCCATTTGTTCATCAAAGCATTTTCAGTATCAATGCAATTTCAATCATTATGATTCTGCTGGTCAGATTTATGGATATTCTTTACGGTCCATGCCTGGTATTTATTCTGATTACCGGGATTGTTATTGCATTATTTTCTGCATTTTCATCGATATTGAAAAATAGTTCGGAACCGGCATATAAATCACTGTTGATCGCTCAGACCGGAATATTCTTAATTATTATCGGTAGTCATACATTCCCGAATGCCCTGTTATTCGTTGTCAGCTTCACCTTTACCAATCTTCTACTGATTATCAGTCAGAAAACGTCTCAACAAGTTCAATTGGTCACGGTTTCCAGAAATTCAATGTATAAATCCGGCAATGTATGGATTTTTTTATTTGCGGCCTTTGGCATTAGCGGCCTACTACCCGGTTCGGGTTTCATTCCACGGAATGTATTGATTCAACAGTACTTGAGTTTCGTATCGGACAATCCATTATACTGGGTGATTCTCGTTTTTACCAGTCTTTGTCTGCTACTGATATCCTTTGCATCATTCCGATATTTTTTCAATCACCTATACCGCTGGAAATCTCAAAATATTTCCGGTTCAAGGCCCCAATTTTTCAGTAATGTTTTGTTGGGAATATTGGTTCTCTTAAACCTTTATCCAGTTTTCTCTTTACCCCACTTTAATCCGATGACTTCAGATAACTGGATTTTCCGGATGATAGGTGGTTCTAAAATACTTTCCAATGTCATCGACAGTCAATTCTATATTGCATTGTGGATAATTGCCGGGATACCACTTATCGGTTTTTTCCTGGCATTATTGACCTATCATTTTCAGGTCATAAAATCCTCTTCTATTCATTCAGTTCTTAAACCGGTAAAACAAATACACTCCATATCGAAAACGTTATCAACAAATATTATACATTCCATTTCCCGATTGTTTACCCGGTTATCAGCCGTATTTATTTCAATTGAAGGAACCGCGATTCAAAAATCATTAATAAAACTCTCAACATATATCAATTCGATTGCTGTCGGTTTTGCATTATTGAATCGAAAAATTACCAGTCGAAAATCATCGACAACTATCTTAAATCGCATTTCAGATAGCCTGTTAGTTTCCTGGGAAAAACATGATCTCCTAATTCCATTCCTATTAGTGATCATTGTGATAATCATCTTAGTGTTAAGCATTATTTAACAATTGAATGAAAGGTAATATAAATGGGTAATCACCTGCTTTTAACCATTCTCAGTCTGCCTGTTTTGGGTACGCTGATTCTGATTCTGATCAAAGAGGAGAAATCCTCCGTTCTGAAAACAATATCAGCCGTCGTTACTGGTCTGCAAATTTGGATTGTCATTCAATTGATTTCCAATTTTGATAAATCCGCCGGATACCTGCAGTTTGTTGAGCATTTTAGTTGGATTAACCTGTTAAACATTGATTTCGTTATTGGATTAAATGGCATCAATCTGCTCTTCCTGGCCATGTCATCAGTTATTTTCTTTGCAACCGTTTTTATTAGCTGGCAATTGAAAAACCGTCAAAAATCCTTCTTTGTTTTAATGATGTTATTGAACTCAGGGATCACTGGTTTATTTATCGCATTTGATCTCTTCCTGTTTCTTATGTTTTACGGAATTACACTGTTTTCAATGTTCTTACTGATCACGCTTTTTACCTCAAAATCGGAAAATATCAATAACGGATACTTCGGTATATACGCTCTGATTTCATTCTGTCTGATCACGATTGGTATATTAGTAATCAACAATCAAGGCCCCCTGTCCGGTTTCAATCTAAACGCACTCGCCCGAAATCCGGAGGCTTTGAATTCAATCCAAACGGGAGGTTTTTTTATTTTTCTGATCGGATTTTTGTTAATTGCTCCGGTCGTTCCGTTTCATACCTGGCTTGTGCCTGCTGCCGGGAATTCAATTGCATCAGTATCGATTTTACTTTTAGCGCTTTTTTCAAAAATCAGCATCTTCGGAATACTCCACATTGTCATTCCACTATTTCCACAAAGTTCCATGCAATTTGCCCTGATTTTCGGTATTCTGGGTCTGGTAAGCATTCTGTATTTCGCCTTTTGTGTGTTCAGTTTCCCGCAGTACCGGAAAATCGTCATATATTTCACCGGTTTTCTGAATGCTTTTATCTATCTGGGATTATCGGCACTTTTATCTATTAAGCAGCAAAATGCCGACGCTGCCCTGGCAGGTCTAAACGGAGCAGTTATTCAATCCATATCTGCCGGGTTACTTATCACGATAATGGTGTTATTGCCAAAAATTCGGAGAACTGCCATGGATAAAGCCCTGAGTTCCGGCACCAACCGTTGGGCAGTCATGTTTATGATACTGATGGTTCTGCTGGCAGGTATTGGTCTGCCGGGATTTCTGAATTTTACTGGACAGTTTCTTTGTTTATCGGGCGCATTTCACATGCTTTCAACCAGAATTTTCTCGGTAATTGCATTGCTGGGCTTGATTCTGGTTGGTGTACAATTTTTTAAAATAATCCGTAGCACAATTCAGGCGACAAATGAATTTGATTTTACAACAGACTTGAGTGAAATAAGTAATGAAGTGATCATTGTAGCGGTTATCTTAATTGCGCTTTTTCTGCTCGGTATTTTTCCCGAAACCGTTCTGCAGATGATAGACCGAAGCGTATATAATTTAATTGAACACCTAACCATCATCTAATTCGAAGAAAATGAATAATTTCCTTAGCCTCTACTATTTTATTCCTGAATTCATTCTGCTCCTGAATGTGTTCTGCCTGTTTTTCTCATCCGAGATCAAACAAAGACATTTGCTAAAAATTCGGCAGATTCTGATAATTGTCAGTCTAGTCACGGTTGTTATTCTCATATTGATTCGCTGGTTTGACCATCCTGGCGGTCTGTTTTACAACTCCTTTGTACTTGACCCGTTCTCAAATATATTCAGCATTGTGCTTTTGTTTGTTTTCCTGGTATTTGAACTACCTGTATTGTGGAAATACAGGCATGCCGGTGATACAAACGATCTTCTTCAAAAATTAATAATCCTGATCGCATCTATTCTGCTGGTTGAAACCAATTCGGTGATCGGACTCCTTTTATGCGTCGGATTGATTTTTATTGGCAATTCTATGATAATGAATCGATTCTCACATCTAAATACAGATAACAAGCAGATTACTATTGATCTGACTATACAGATACTGGTATTTGGACTACTCTTTTTCGGATTCTCGATTGTTAATGGTTTTACAGGAACGCTTAATTTTCAGGTTGTCCAGTTTTCAGTTTCGAAACTTTCGGAATCTCCACTTAATTATTGTTTTCTGACCCTGTTCCTGATTTTAGGACTCGGCCTTTATGGAATTGTTCAGCCCTTCAGAATACTACATGAAAAACGTTACAATACCTATTACACTCATTATTTCGGTTCATCCTATTTTCTTCCTTTTATCGCTCTTTATGGATCATTAATTCGAATATTAAACGGCATTCTTCCGATAATTCGTAATCATCGAACATTCCCAGATGAATATATGATTTTTGTCGTCGGATTTTCGATTTGCCTTATTGCAGGTGCAAATCTCTATTACTTCAAGAAAAAAACGATCAATGATCTTTTTGTTATTTCACTGATAGTTCATTATGGATTAATCATTTCAAGTATTTCGGTTTTCACGAATGAAGCATTAACTGCCTCGATTTATTCGATTATTTCAACAACGGTTATCCTTGCCGGAATTATCCTTCTCCAAAAAAGTGACGTAACTTCCACTCAGTCTAAATTAATTAAAACAATTTTCTATCTTGGATTAATCGGCATGCCCGGTACGTCCGGATTTACCGGCAGATTTCTACTCCTTAGAGCATTATATAACGGTGGCGTCCCACTTTGGCTTATTGTATTGATGATTGTCAGCATTCTTCCAATTATCTATTTTTATACTGTCGAGATTATCAGTCTTTATCGGACAAAAACTGTTCATCCGGATAATAACATTTTATCAGTTCCTGCATTTCTGGCCTTGTCTACGTTCTTAATAGTTTTTTACTGGGAACCTTTTACTCAATTAATCACTGAATCATTAGTTTTCTTTAATTGATAAAAGAGTAATAATATGGATAGAAATAATAAGATTTTATTTTTTGATGTCGATACCCAAACCGATTTTATTGAAAAAACCGGAGCGCTTTACATTCCGGAAGCAGAGACATTGAAACCACATTTCAAACAACTCATCAAATATGCGCGAATTAACGGAATACCGGTTTGGGGCAGTGTCGATGCACATAGCGAAAGTGACCCGGAACTCGTCCAAAATAACGGTCCGTTTCCAAATCATTGCATGCAGAATTCCGCTGGTCAACAGAAAATCGCTGAAACGGCACCGATGGACCCGGTTTGGATTGAAAACAGACACTATTCTGACAATGAAATCATGCAAATTCTGCAAAACCCCGATGAAATCTATTTTCTGAAGCAATCCTATAATATGTTCGATAATCCCAACCTTGAAATATTATCAGCTGATTATGACCCGATTGTTGTTTTTGGTGTTGCAACAGATTACTGTATTCTGACGGCAGTGTTAGGCTTTCGGAATCTGAATAAAACCGTTTATCTGGTTGAAGATGCTATTAAGACAGTTAATCCTGATGACGGTCAAAAGGCTCTGGAAAAGATGCGCACAGTTGGCGCAGTTTTCATTAATATCAACGATGTTCTGAACGATTTCCTGCTCAATTAAACTCTCGTGACACTTATCACATCAAGCTGACAACATTTTTCATTCAACTGATATCTAAATTTCAGTTACTTAACACAATGAGAATGGAGATAAGAAAATGAAACACGTTAAACGATCACTGGAAATTGTCTGCTTCTGCATCAGCCTGATCTTTGGCGCCTATGTCCTGACCTTTCAGGAGGTTCCGCAGTCATCAATTTCACAAGAAATAAGCATGTCCGCAGTGGATTGTCTGACAGCAATCGTCTAAACCGGGCAACAATACTACTATGTATTCATTCAACTACCTTTTGTTTGAATCCAATACTCAAACAACATATTTCGATCAATGCTTCATTATTTTCATCTGCAAGCAATCAATTTTATTCTTCATGTCTTGACCATTACCATTCCCGACAAAATCAAAATCTCAAATCCAATATCAAAATTTTTACATCTCTTACCTGTACTGTTTCTATTTACCGAATATTCCTCTAAATTCATCTCTGAGAAAACGGAGCCGGAATGGAAACCAATGACCTGATTTACTACTACAATAAATTCAAATACGGTGAGGACAGTTTTCATTACCTGATGGGTAATAAAGTCAAAGAAATTCTGCTGATTTCTACCTTTTACGATGCTTTTATCTTCGAACAGGATGGTCGACTATCCGAGCAGATTTATGGTGAATACCGGCAACTCAATCTCAGCACTGCACCAATCATTACCAGCGTTCCCACAGGCGAAGAGGCTCTGCGTATACTGGAGACGAAGAAATTCGACCTGGTCATCTCCATGCTCCATATTGGCAAAACCACTGCTTTTGAACTTGCTAAAAATATCAAAGAATTTGATCCAAAATTACCAATTCTCCTGTTGTTGAACATGCAATCCGATCTGAGTTTGTTAAGGAATTACTCCAGTATGTTACAATATTTCGATAATATCTTTCTCTGGAAAGGCGATGCTAAAATATTCCTCGCCATGGTGAAGTCTGTTGAAGATATGCGAAACCTGGAATACGATACAAAACACGGATTGGTCCGGGTCATTCTGCTGGTGGAAGATTCAATCCCCTACTATTCTGCGTTTCTTCCGCTTCTTTATGAAGAAATTGTCAAACAGACCCAGTTACTTATCCGGGAAGAATTGAATGACATCAACAAGCGTCTCCGCATGCGGGTGCGACCAAAAGTGATCCTGGCTCACAATTATGAAAAAGCCATGGAGATTTATGAAAAGTATACAGAGTACATCATTGCCGTCATTTCCGATATCAGTTACGAACGAAATAATGAACTGGACCCGGCTGCCGGTATTAAACTGATCTCCAAGGTCAAAGAAAACATCTACGATATTCCCAGTATTCTAATGTCATCGGACTCCGGCAATCGTCAAAAGGCGGAAGAAATTAACGCTACGTTTCTTGATAAATACTCAAAACACCTGCTTCGGGATTTGCGTCAGTTTATGCTTAATAATATCGGATTTGGTGACTTTGTGTTTTACGATAAGGATGGCAATGAAATCAACCGCGCCAGTACCCTGTTTGATTTTGAGGAAAAACTCAAAGACATTCCTGATGATTCAATCCTCTATCACAGCCGGCGGAATCACTTCTCAGCCTGGCTCATGGCCCGGGGTGAAACCCAGATAGCCCGACGAATCCGCTTACTGACTGTTCAGGATTTTAATTCAACCGCCGATATGCGCAAACATCTTGAAAAGACGCTCCACGAAATTCGTAAGAATCGTACAAAGGGAAAAATCGTTAATTTTCATCCAACCAGTCTATATGAACCTGACGAAATTATACGTCTCACCGAAGGTTCTCTCGGCGGCAAAGGCCGCGGTCTCGCATTCCTTAATTCATTACTGGTCAGCATGGACTTCGGTCAGCGTTTTCCCGATGTTCATATCTGTCTGCCAAGCACGCAAATTATCGGTACCAACGAATTTGACGACTTTATCCGCCGGAATAGAATTAATGAGCGTATCAATGACAAACTCAGCGATCAGGAAATCGATGAGATTTTCTGTGAAGGAAAATTATCAAAAGAGTTAATAGATCATTTGACCATCATGCTTGAACACATTGCTTATCCCCTCGCTGTTCGCTCATCGGGTCTTCTTGAAGATTCCTTCTCACAACCCTTTGCCGGGATTTATCGGACCTATATGCTACCGAATAGTCATCCCAACATCAATGTCCGCTTAAATCAATTGTCAGAGGCCATAAAACTCGTTTTTGCATCCGTTTTCATTAAAAGTTCGCGCACTTATATCGAAAATCTCAATCATCAGATCGAAGAAGAAAAAATGGCGGTCATCATTCAGCAGGTGGTTGGCTCGCAGTTCGGTAATTATTATTATCCTCATTTATCGGGAATTGCCCAATCTCATAATTTTTATCCCATTGCTAACCTGACAAATGAAGATGGTATTGCGTCAATTGTGGTTGGTCTTGGCAAATCGGTGATCGAGGGCGGTAAACATTTCAGATTTTGCCCGAAATACCCCAAAGTTGAATTCCTGCAACCAAAGAGCCTTCTCAACGATTCTCAAAAAGAGTTGTACGGCATTAATATGACCCATCAGGATTTCGACCTGATTTTGGGTGAAGAGGCCACCATAGATAAAATCGAAATCGCAGTGGCAGAAAAAGACGGGGCGCTGAAACATGCCGCTTCGGTCTGGGATAATGATAATTCACGGTTCATCTCCGGTCTTGCAAATTCTGGTCCCCGGGCTGTTACGTTCGAAAATATCATTAAGTATAATTTCTTTCCGCTTTCTGAAATTATAGCCGATCTTCTCGATATTGGCGAAAAAGCCTTTGGAATGCCGGTGGAAATCGAATTTGCGGTCAACCTGTCAAAGAACCGGCAAAAATCGATTATTCCAACATTTTATATTCTTCAAATCCGACCATTGGCAGTCAGTACGGAAGATATTGATCTGTCCAACGAAACGTTCGATCCTGAAAAATTATTGATTTATACTTCAAAAAGTATGGGAAATGGCATCATTTCCGGCATTCAGGATATCATCTATATCGATCCTGAAAAATTCGACAAACTGAAAACCGTCGATATACGTAATGAAATTGAACATATGAATCTGAAGATGAAACAGGCAAACCGGGAATACCTGCTCATCGGCCAGGGGCGCTGGGGATCACAGGACCGGTTTCTCGGAGTTCCGGTCAGGTATGTGAATATCAGCAACGCAAAAGTCATTGTGGAAATGGGTATCGAGGGATTTACCGTCGATCCGTCCCAGGGAACTCATTTTTTTCATAATATCATCGCCATGCAGATCGGTTATTTCACAATTCCTTACAATTCCAATCGGGATTTTATTAACTGGGAATGGCTGAAACAACAACCCGTCGTTGAACGAACCGACTACCTTGTTCATGTGAAGTGTAAAAATCCGTTTTTAATCAAGATGGACGGTAAACACGGGATCGCAGCGGTAAAGATTAATGGTGTTTAAAAAATTCAAGTGAAGTTATAAGTTTCCCAAATTCAATTTGGGAACCAGAATAAAATAACATGTTCATCTCGTTCCCAAGTTGCACTTGGGAACGTCAAATTACCAGACCTCCAATTTGTCAATGTCCAATATGCCTTTCAAACCACTATAGTTCCTCGCTGAACTATATACCCAATCTATCGGAGAATTCACATATCCTTGTTCAACAGGATTGTTATGGATGTAGTTCATTTTTTGTTCAAGCATATCAATCGAAGAAATGAATTGCGGATGTACACCCTCCTGCCAGATTTGGTATTTACTTTTAACTTTATATGATTTTTTAAATTTTTTAAATTGTTCCAACAAGTAATATCTATTTTCATTTTCAGCCAGTTTAATAATTTCCCAGGCAGTATGACGCTTCATAGATTGGATAACCTTGGGTAAACACTCACCTGAAATAAGCAGATGAAAGTGGTTTTTCATAATTGCATATGCAAATATCCGTATATTCTTTTGACGTCTACAGTATTCTAACGATTCTATTATTATCTGAAAATATGGATCTCTTGTGAATACCGGAATAAAATTAACTATTGATGAACTGGTGAAATACAATCCAAGTTCAGGAGTAAATTTATATCTGCTTCGCATTTACCATCTTATTAGGTTCCCAAATACAATTTGGGAACTAGAATAAAAAATCGCGTAAAGATTCATTGCATCCTTCAATTATTTCAAGTTCTCAAGTCATACTTAAGAAACAGGGAAATAAGAAAACGTATAATAGTAGTACAAATTTACTGATATATGTAATGACTTTAGCGATGCCCTCGGGCAATAATGGCTTCATACCCATAGGTCGTATATCCGACCATAACGGCTAAACCATCTTTGTAATCACCACCATTACAAGAAAAGATGTTATTCTCCAGGTAACGTTCCTTACGCCAATCCTCACCATTAAAATGGATGAAACCCATACCGCCCCGGTAACCGATAATATCATTGTATTCCTCTACGAACAACCTTCTGCATTCAATTTCATCAATATACATGATTACAGAGGTATTGTTCGTGAAATCGTACTGCCAGATTCCGGCTGGAGTAGAGAAATACACAAAATGATCCTCAACAGAAACTGAGCCAACATAACCGTAAGTACCTTCCTGATAGAGTCCATCTGTGTAATAGAATTGATCAACCTGTCCATTTACAAGCTCCAGAGCAATACTCTTGGAAGGTAAAATGGAATTATGACCAACTGAATAAATATGACTACCATCCGGTGTACCATCGATATCATTTAAGTTTACATCCGTTCCAGTTTCCAACTTCCTGAATGTCGAACCGTTATAATGGACAATGGAACCTTTCTGGCCAACAAAGTAGATGTCATTGGGAGAGGATGCCCAGATATATTCAGTACTAACTTCTGCGCCTAATCCCATATTTTGTAAATGGTACATAGTCCATTGACTGCCGTCCCAATGTTTTGGGAAACCAGAACTCACCCAAATGTTATCATCCGAAAAATACCAGATACTATAGAGTGGAGCGAGATTGTGAACCTGGATCAGATTCCAATTTGTACCATCCCACATCGCAGCATTGAAAGTTCCACTATCGGTTTCAATATTACCCACAACCCAGATATTATTCTCATCCACGATCCATGCATCTTTTAGATAACTGCCATAATGTCCCAGCGTATCAATCTCCCAGAAGAAGTCATTACTGGTGGTAGAAAGCGTGCGTATGGACACCGGATCGGATTCGGCTTTGGTCTGATTGTTTTTCAGGAAGCGTATTGTATAGTAATAGTCAGTGTCAGGCGTCAGGCCTTCATCGGTGATCATGGTATCGTCATCAAAGCAGGTATAGGTCGCTACTGTAGAATCATTACGTTCCAGGGTAAAGGTGTTGATTTTCCCGGAGTCCGGCAGGG
>CAZAKB010000033.1:21031-23994 GCA_964485475.1 uncultured bacterium | reverse complement strand
ACGCCTTATGAAGGCCTTCTGCTGGAAGGTGATTATGAAATGGTGCTGAAACAAGATATGTACCACGATAAAGTGGAGCAGATCAAGGTGGAACCCGATACCACCATGAGTTATACATTTCGCCTGAAACCGAAATTCGGGAAAGTATCGCTGACATCTGAACCACCGGGCGCCGAGATTTTTCTGGATGATAACCTGGTCGGAAAGACACCGGTGAATATTGAAAAGGTTCCGTCCGGTGAGCATGAGGTTTTTGCCCGGCTGGAATTTTATGAAGATGTGGTGAAAACCTATACAGTTGAGGACGATCAGACGACCACAGACAATATTATCATGCCAAAAACACAGGACGCGCTGAACCTGGAAAAACGGATCCGCTGGAAAAAATACCGGAGCTATACCATGTACGGATCTGGCGCCGCAGGGGTCGCCGGGCTGGCACTGAAATTTCTGTCCGATTCGAAGTTTGAAGATTATAACAACGCGACGTCTACCGCCGATGCCACCGATTTACGTAAGCAGGTGGAGAATTTTGACCTGTACACCAAAATCGCGTTTTTCAGTTGCGGAGCCTTTGCTGGCTGGACCCTGTTCAATCACTGGGTCGTGATCAGGACGCCCGAACCGGTCAGTTCGGTGGAACTGTCGCTGGCGCCGGTGCGAAACGGATTATCGCTGAATTTCCGATTTTAATGGAATAATATGCCAAGACTGCTGGCCATCGGACTAATCATCTTATTGGTATTTGCCTGTGAAGAGCGCAAGTGGACCAATATTTACGATCCTGAAACATCGGTTGACCCGGGCGAATGGGCGCCCCAGGAATTGGAAATTGAACAGATCAGTGATGTGATTGTGCGGTTGACCTGGCAGCAGAGGGATCCCCGGATTGAAGGTCTGCAAATTGACCGGAAAAGAGGTGGCGGGGAATGGGTTACCGCTTACTCTGAACTCGATACGACATTGAAAGCCTGGACGGATACGGTGTCATTGGATTCGAACATTTATTATTATCGCCTGTATGCCTATGCCGGTGAGAATTACAGTGAATACCTGGAGAAAACAATCTTACCGGTTTTTCCGGCGGTAGCGATCCGGAATTCCGAAAATACAAACGACAATGGCCTGAAGATAAGATGGTTTCAGCATCCATTTACGGGATTAACCGGCTATTGTGTGGAACGTTCGGAGAATGGTGCGGCATTTCAGGAAATTGCCACAGTAGAGGACACGTTTTTTATCGATTATACTTTGGATTCAGAAAATGTCTACCGGTATCGTGTTAAAGCCCTTAGTTCCCGTTATGCGTCGGATTACAGTAAAGAGTATCCGGTTCGCTGGGGAATTACGGAATATGAATTATATTGGGAAATGCCGTTTACCGGAACGCCGGATGTCATTGATATCAGTGCGGATAATACCAGTATTATGGGCGGTGATCATTATGCGGCCAGCACGCTGAAAGTAATGGATTTTGAGACAGGAAATCTACGATGGGAAACGAGTTATTCTGAAATGATCAACTGTGGTTTATTCTCTCATGATGGTCAGAAAGTTCTGACCGGTTCGGGAAACCGTGTGACCCTGTGGAATTCGATAACCGGAGTCAAAGAAATGGAATTAGATCCGGTATTGGACAATGTTTATCAGGTTGTCTGTATGGATATCAGTTCCGATGATCAAAAATTAGTTGCGGGATACACGCGAGCAGGGACACAATTGATTACTTTTTGGGATTTAACGACGGGTGATAGTCTGTGGACATACGATTTGAATATTCAACCGAGAATGATTCAAATTTCAAACGACAATCAGAAAATTGTATGTATTGCCGGTTCAGCAGTTTATGTGTTACATGTTGCGGAAGGTGAACTGTTATTTCAGGACCTATCGGGGACACAGGATATTTACCATCTAGATATCTGTGCTGATGGTACGAAATGTATCACCGGGATCAATAATTCAATGAATGTTTTTACTGTTGATAATGGCAGTGAAGTTTGGTCGAAGGATGTTAACGGCGTTCAATCTCTTCAATTCGAAAACGGCAGCAGTTCAGAAATAGTCACTGGAATCGGAGCCTCTGTCATCTGCTGGAACATCCAGACCGATGACTCTGTTTATATTGGTGAACACGGTAACACCATTAATGACCTGGATATCTGTTATGATAACAGTAAGATCGTATCATCGGCGATTGATAATGAAATCCGGGTGTGGGATAAAACGACAAAACGGCTGATTTGGTCGGAGACATTTCAGGAAAGATTATATCCGGTCAGGTTTTCTCCTGATGGAAGGTATGTGGTGGCCGGAACTGCGGATCATTTCCTGAAGGTTTGGAAGGAAAAATTCGGATGGTACGAGGATAACTAAAGCATGCAGTCCTGTCTGAAAAGAATATTACTGCTTATGTTGATCATTCAATTTTTCGGTTGCAGTGAAAGAGAATGGCTGAATCCTTTTGATCCCGATGTCCTCTCATCGGACTGGGCGCCGACTGATTTGACTGTCAGTGTCAATGCCAATTCGGTTTTTCTGGAGTGGAAAAACAATGCAGTCATTGATGTACATTATAAAATCCAGCGCCGGATCAATGACGGGATTGATGAATTCAGTGTGATCGATTCGGTTGAGAATATCGGTTATGTCGATATTCCGCCGATTAACACAGCGGGTTATTCTTATCAGATCAGAGCGTATATCGATGATAAAATGTCTGGTCCCGGCAATACGGTGACGGTAGATTTTATCCCGGCCGGAACCGAAATATGGACAAATCAACTTACAGCCGGCGTGAATGCAGCGGCATTAAGTATCGACAGGCGGTATCTGGTTATCGTTGAAGAACACACTGTTATAACTGCCGGGAATTATTCTACGAAGATTCATTTGGTTGATACTCAATCCGGTGACATAATCTGGACGGTCACGGATGAAGGATACAGTTCGGCTGCCATTGA
>CAZAKB010000033.1:0-20931 GCA_964485475.1 uncultured bacterium | reverse complement strand
ACACACGAACAAAGCATATCAGCATTGGATATCAGTCGGGATAATTCTATCCTGATCGCCGGTGATTATGCCAGCCGGGTTACGGCTTACGCACCGTCAAGCGGGGCTTTACTGTGGTCGGCATCGGTTTCTAACGGTGTCAAGGATTTGCAAATATCACCGAACGGTCTGAAGATTGCGGTGGGTGTGATAAGTGGTGATCTGTTTTTATTAAATGCAGGTGATGGGTCTGAGAGTTGGTCCGCTTCGTTCAGCGGCGGCATGACATTTGACCTTGAATTTGATCATGATGGAACGAATTTATTGTCCGGGGCTAATTACCATGTTAAAATGTGGCAGGTCGAAAACGGGCAGTTTGTCTGGGAAATGCCATTCAGCAGTTTTGTTCATCATGTGGAACTCAGTCCTGATAATTCTCATGCAATGACGGTTGGCCAACTGGCGGAGGTCAATATTTTGGATATTGACACCGGTCAGAGAACTCTGGAAATTCCCTGCGAAAACTGGGTATTTTTTGGTGGATTCTCTGAGAACAGCCAAGCTGTCGTTTTTGTCGATGGTCAGCAAATCCGGTGCAATTGGGCAGTTAACTCATGGGAAGTCAATCAATAAAAGAACAATAGAATGGGATTATGAAAGTAAAATCTACGTTATTAATAATCGTCATTTTAATTACCGGATGTTCGCGGGAATTTACCAATCCCTACGACCCGGGCAACGATTCACCCGATGCGTGGTTACCACGGAATTTATCCGCAACCATCGCCAGTGAGAACTCTGTCAATCTTGTATGGCAGAACGGCTGCAATTTTCCGGTGGAATATAAAGTTGAGCGGCGGGTAAACTACGGCAGTTTTGTTGAACTTGCCACGGTGACGTCAGCGGAATATACTGACCCGACGATTGAAAGGGACAATTTTTACACGTATCGTATCAGAGCACTCGCCGAAAATAATGTCTCTATTGCAAGCAATACCCAAAAGCTGAAGTGGGCGGAACCCGGTTATCAGATCTGGTCGCTGGACAGCATGGTTACCAGCTTCCATGATACTTTGTCAGAAATGTTGTCGGTAGGCATCAGCCATGACGGATCGCTGATAGCTACCGGTGAGGAAATGCAGACCCGTCTGTGGAATGTGGAAGCCGGCGAACTGATCTGGTCAGGACGGAACAGCAGTCCGGGCTACTTTATCCGGTTCCGGCCCGATGACGCGATGTTGCAGGCCGGAAATGCAACCATAGACGTTCAGAATCTAAGTAGTACGGCAAGTGATGTGGAAGCCGGTGCTTACTGTTTTAAATATTTATCGGATAATTCCGGCTATGCTTATGCAGCCTCAAAATATTTCTATATGAAATTTTTTGACGGTTCTGCGGAATGGGGAAAATTTGAAGAGCCGTACTATTATCACTTCACGTCAGTTGATTTTCATCCGACGGAAAATCGCCTGGTTAACGGTAGTACCAGTAAACTGGTCCGCGTCTATAAAATCCGGGGTGAGAACTGGTATGGCGACCTGATCTGGACAGGAACACATCCGGATGCAGTCACAACTGTTGCCTATTCACCGGACGGAAGTAAAATTGCCGCTGGCAGCGAAGACGGCACGATCCATGTTTGGAATGCCAGCCCGGGCAGCAGCATCGGAGAAATTCTGCTAACGATGCGGCATACCGGCTCAGTCAATCATCTGGTCTATTCGCCGGACGGCAATCTGATTATTTCCGGCAGTGAGGATTATACGCTCAGAGCCTGGAACACAGCAACCGGAGCGCTGAACTGGACGATCAATACCAGCAAACCGGTACGGAAATTTTTTATCAGCTCCGATGCTGAGTTCATTGTGGCCTTACAACAGGATAAGAAATTAACATCATGGTCCGATGTCGAGGATGGTTATTTTTCAGTATATGCCTTATCGGATGGATCAGAAATGTGGACCGGTGGAACAGCCAATGATATTGATCTATGCAGCAATGATGAAGTTGTCGCAGCGGTGACAGGGAACACCCTTGCCGTTTACTCAACCAAAGCAAAATGGATTATAACCGATTAAGAGATTATGATGAAAAAATATTGTCGTATTTGCTTCCTAATTTATTTAATTGCCGGTCTCTTTCGATGTGAAAGTGAGCGCGAGTTTAAAAATATATTCGATCCGGACAATGCCAACCCGGCGGACTGGAAACCTGAAAATGTAGTGATCCAGCAACTATCAGTCGAACGATTGCTGATCACCTGGGAACACCCGAATCCGCTGGTTCAGGGCTATGTGATCGACCGAAAAATTTCTGATGGAAACTGGGAGATCAATTTTGCGATTATCGAAGATCGTGACCAAAAGGACTGCCAGGATACGATTTATACACTGGGGAGTGAACAGAGTTACCGGGTTACTGCGCTGGCGGGGGACAGTTATTCGGATTTTACCAAGGCAACCATTGTACCGACGATCGCCGAACCGAAAAATTTTTCTGCGCGACAGGTCGGTGTTTTTGCCGTCCAGCTTCAGTGGCGGGATATGAGCGATGGAGAGGAAGGATTTTCCATATCGCGCAAAGTTGGTGCAGCTGACTGGACTGGTGCCTATAAAATATTGGCAGCCAATACAACTCACTGGGTTGACAGTAGTGTAACATTGAACACAGATGTTCAGTATCGGATTCAGCCCTATCTGGGTGACTTTACCGGGGAGCCGGCGGAGACAACGATCGAAACGGAATTTCCGGCTGTGCAGAATTTTTCTGCCGGATCGATTTCGGATTCCTCTTTGATGCTAACCTGGTCTGCGCATTCCTATTTTGATGTATCTCAGTATCGCGTATTGCGCAGTGAGAACGGGGGAGATTACACAGAAATTGCATCGGCCGACACCTGTTATTTTATTGACAGCAGCATTGTGAAAACAACAGAATACCGGTACAGGATTGAATCTGTTGCTGGCTCAAATACATCGGATCAGAGCGTGGTCAAAACCGCCAGCTGGGTCGGTCCCGTTGAGCAGCTCTGGTCCCAGGTGAATACGGGGAACGGCGGCATCCGGGCGATGGAAATAGCGTCGGATAATTCCTTTGTCGCTGCGGCATTTCGATCGGGTTCTTCCTCCGGAATGTCAACTGCCGGCGCTATTAAACTCTGGGACTCGGCGACGGGCAGCCAGCTCATGACCGGCTATGCGAAATTACCAAACGGGATTTCTGTCGCTGATGACCAGTCCTATGTGGCTATTGCTGATGACTACTTCCTGCAAGTCTGGAATATTATTTCTGCTGCCAAGCAGTGGGAAGTAACCAATAAGGAATATAAATCCGTCAGCATCAATCCTGATGCAGACAAATTGGTGGCAGCCGACGGAAACAATCATATCCAGCTGTATGATTTATCAGATGGTACCGCAATCTGGGATAAAGATATGGGCAGTTCAGTCCACTATGTAAAATTCAGTCCTGTAGGAGATGTCATTTTATTTAATGGCTCTTCGAACGGTATGCTTGATTTGAACGGAAATGTTCTGTGGAATTCAATGACTGCATACCAGTATTTTAACAGTAACGGAACAATGATTTCCACCAGCGGATATTTCAGCATTGACGATGAATTTATACTTGGAACCGGGAATATTGATGTAGCCGATGCTTCAAGCGGGGCAAGTCATTGGAGTATCAATGCCGGAGAGGCTGCTGGTATTTACTATGCGACAACCGGCACAGAAATCTGGTCGGTATCCAATGAATCCAATCCACAATGGATTGGTGACTGTGAACGGATTGTCACAGTTCGCGCCGAAGCCGAACTAGTATTCCGGGATGCTGAGACCGGAGATTTTATCGATTCAAATGATTTGAGTTCGACTGTTTCTTCAATTTCACTTTTAGATATTAGTCCCAACGGTGAGCAGATTTGTATCGGATCCGGGGCGTATGTCTATATGTACGGTTATGCCAGTTACTGGAAAGTGACAACAGAAGGGTAAAAGATTATGTGGGTGACTGTGTCTGTTTACCGGATAAAAACCGGCTTGCAGGCGGGATTATACCGGAAATCTGAAAGTATGGATTGAGAAGATTTGGATAAACGCCGGTCCTTAGAATCCGGTCTTTTTAACTTAAATAAACAGTTTGTATCAATATAAATTCAGTTTTTCCGGGGCATATAATCCAGGTAGTTATTCAACGGGTCCGATACGCTGGTATTGATTGAAATTAACCAGTCGATTAATGGCTGCCTGTAATGTACCGACGTCTCGTAAGGATTGATGTCATATTGATTGAAAGCGTTTTCTGGCACTGAATACAGGTAATCCGTTGTCAGGACAACATATAAACTGTCATTGTGGATTGGTGTGCCGTCTGATAAAAAATAACCGCCGACACAGGTCATTCCGCCCATAAGGTAGTAATCGATGCAATCAATTAATTCGTTTCCCATTAATTCTAACTCGACGATTGAATTCTCAAAAGGAAGCAAACCGACAATTGTTTCAAGAGTAATATCGCCGGAAGGAATATCCTGCCGGATACCGCCGGAGTTGGTAATGCTTACATCCGCATCAGGAAATGAATAAAACCAGGAGTCAGTGACTAAATTCCCCATTTCGACTGATGACTTTGGAATTTCCGAAGAGCAGTAGCCGATAACTTCAGAAAGGGCGTTCTGGATCTGCGTTTTCCAGTTATCGACGATTGTCAGAATACTCTGATCAGGACTGCTGTTTTGATTTGGCTCAATGGAATAGAATTTAATCGAGGCCGCTGATGTTTTTTTATCAACTTCAATATCGACCCGGATATAGTTGTGAAAATAGGCTCCGGACTCAATCAGGAGAACACCCTCGGATTCATAAGCCAGCAGTTCGTGGCTGTGTCCGCCGCCGATCAGCAGTATATCATTGGCCCGGGTGACCGGGGCTAGATTTTCCATATTGCCGGAAGTGATATGACCGATGATGGTCAATAGATCAGCACCGGAGATTCTGGCGGAATCCGCATAGGTTTCAACAGCCTCTGAGTAGGATGTAAATTCGTAATCAACAACATGGGCCGGAAAGGTAGAACTTGGTGTTGACCGCGATGCCAACCCGATAATACCAACTTTGACTCCATCAATGTTTTTAATGATGTATGGTTTAGCGAATTCCGGTATTTTTCCGCTGTTTTTATCCCGGATATTTGCGGCTAGTAGAGGAAAGTCCAATATTTTAAGATTTTCCATCAGTGTATCGACAGTAAAGTCAAACTCATGATTTCCAAAGGCTACGGCATCATAACCCATGGCGTTCATGGCTTCAATCATTGGTTTCCCTTTAAACCAGGTTGAGATTTCCGGCCCGGTCCACATGTCGCCGCCGCTTAGAATGAGATAATTCTCTGATTCGTCATAACCCTCTTTCGATTTCCATAACCCAAGCATCCCGGCGGCCCCGTCATAATAGTCGTCGCCTTCCAGCCAACCGTGTTCATCATTTGTATAGAGAATTGTGATTGAGATATTTTCAGATTTTCCATTTTGATCGAAACAGGAAATGAGCACACAGAGTATGAGAAAAATGAATTGTATTCTGCTTATTCGCTTCATCGTTTCCTCAAATTTATTATTGGTATATTGGTAGTTGTATTTACGTATGACCGGATTTAAAATCAAGCGGTTGTTATTAGTCAGGTCAGTACCATGTGTGTAATTAATTGCTTTCTATTGACACAGTGAGGAAATAGTTGTATTATCACAAAACCTTGCAAAGGAAAAATGGATAAAATTTTGATATGAACAAGCTCCGAGCAATCGCCAGAAAACCGGTTATTTTTGGATTATTAGGACTGCTGATAATGTTTGAAATTCTTTTTCAGGGAATCCTGGGACCGCGATTTCTGGAATTATCAAATGGTACTGAACTCCTGGATATGACCCCGTTATATACACCGGATCAAGCGTATAAAATGATTGACCAATACGGGAGTGCCGGCCGGGCATTTTATAATTACATTCAATTGGCTGATCTCTTTTTTCCAATTGTATATTCATTGCTACTGACCTCAATACTATTCCGATTTTTCAGTGCTGTAGAAATAGTCAAATCACAGATTTATTCAATGATTTATTTGCCACTGTTGGCAGGGCTGTGTGACTGGCTGGAAAATTTAGGGATTTTTATGATGCTGCGAATTTACCCGCAACGCCTTGATTGGATTGCATCACTGACGAACCTGGCGTGTCTGTTGAAATTTTCAGGGATCGGACTAAGTATTGCTTTGATTCTGTTTCTAACTTCTGTCGGACTTGTAAAGAGATTCAGAAATTAGCTGTTCTGTTGTTTTTTATGTCGTAATCCAGGATACAGTTTATCAGCACAGTCCGGGCAGATTCCATGAGTAAATACGGCCTCGGAATTGTCCTGAATATATTTTTCAATCTGTTGCCAGAATCCAGCGTCATCCCGGATTTTTTTACAGCTGGCACAGATAGGTAGCAGGCCACGTAGTGTTTTAACCTCAGTAATGGATTTTTCCAGGTTTCGGATCAGAATTTCCTTTTCCCGCTCTATTTGTTTACGATACACGATTTCCTGCTGAGCGAGAGTTAACTCCGCGCGCACTTCAGCGACTTCTCGCAGGATAGACAGGACCGGGCGGTTTTCGATGGTAATGCCTCTATTTTTATTCTGCCAATTCAAATACAGGAACAGGAGAGGACAGGCGAAAATGGAGATAAACAGTCTGCTGATCAGAGTTCCCTGCATTATGTTTAAATATTCCGGGGTCCCTATGAATGCACCGGTGGAAAAAAGAATAACATCCAGCCACATAACTCCCAATAAGGTCAGAAAAGCTCTCAACCAAAGTTGCAGCCCCAACTTCTTTTTCCCAAAAAACTCCCAGGCAATTGCCAGAAAAATCATATCAGTTATCGTGGCAATGACCGATGCTGTATTAATTCGTAAACTTGGAATTGGTATATTTCCAATAGGCGGGTAACTCGATATTTTCATTTGCAGGTGCAGAACAACAGCAATGAGAGGGACCATGATAGAGACACCGGCAATAGTAGAAATAGCAATACGTGTTGCCCGTGGGCCATCGAACACATAAATGACAAAAACTCCCAGTAATAAAGATGTATAAAATACGGTTGATCCGACCATGAATGTTATTCCGGCAATTTCTACTTTGATTCCGGCGTCGGTCACCCAGGACATAATCGCAGTAATGCCGCCAATGAGAGCATAGAAATGAGCGAGTCCGAACCGTCTGCGCAGTGAATGGGCCCAGAGAACCAGGAAATAGACCGCGATTGCCTCGATAACCAGTATGAGTAATTCAGTTTGTATTATTTTCTCCGGAATATTAGCGACATTGCACACAAATATATGACCCCGCAATATTAGAAGAAAGATTTATTGCAGATCAATTACCCTTAACAACAATTTAAAACGAAAATGAAATAGAAATAATTACCCGGTGAAACCATTTATTTATAGGAACTACAGGATTGAAATCGTAAAGATTTTGATAGATGGATTTAAGTTCCAAATGTTCTGTCAGATTAAAACCGATGCCAGTGCTTGATGCCAGTCGTGGGGCTGAAATGATTTGATTGAATTTTGCCTGGTGATAAACACTGACATCAAATCCAATTCTATTCGTAATTTGCTGTTTATAACTAATATACGATCCCATTTTCAGAGATTTATTCTCAATTGGTGACTGGTTGGCTGGCAGCAACCCGGCGTCTACTCCTTCGTAACCCCACCTTTCAAATTCATAAAATGGACCAACTCCAGCAAAAACACCAAGATCGTTTTTATATATTAATCTGAACCGGCCGTATATGCCAAATGCATATTTCCACTGTAAACCCCGGGCTTCGGACCAATGAATCTGAGCGAAGGTTTCCGGGATAATCCGTCTGTTTAATAAATTTCGATACTCAGCATATAAATAGCCCCCACTCATATAGGTCTCATCACCGTACTTGGAAAATTCGATTTTGTTAGCAAGGGTTAGTGCATTTCGTGCCCATCGAACGGTAATATCTGCTAAATTTTCAAATTCTGTCAGGTTCTCTTGCTGAGTCTGAAATTTAAAATCAGGAGTGATTGATCCTTTAATAATTTTTGTACTGTCCAAAATAACATTAAAACTTTCTGAAAACAGAATCTGGCCCCGACCTATGGAACTTAAAACCCCTAATATCAAGAATAGAATTAATTTTTTTATAGTCATTCCGCCATTAAATATCGGTTAATTTCTTATTCGATTATAATAAGTCAGATTAATCAAAATAACCAATAGCGTTTTACGTTATTTTTGTAACCCAAATAGTAATTCCCATGTATCTCTTCAAGGTACTTTTCTTCTTTTTTCACAAGCCTGTGAAGTGGAATAATTCCAACAACCATAATAAAACCGATTAGTGAATTGGCCGAAAACAGAAACATGGATAAAAAAAATGTATAATATGCCAGGAAGTAGGGATTTCGGCATCTTGAATAAATGCCGTGACGAATTAATTTGGTCTTTTCACCACTGGGAATACCAACCCGCCAGGAATTACGGAGTGTCAGTGAAGAAATGATACAAATAATTGTAGCGAAAACCATCAATATCATCGCGATAATCTTCACAGTGTCGTGATTTAATGATGATATTGAGAAGAATATAAAAACTGAATTCCGATTCCAGATACTGAGCAAAAACACGGTAACAATAAATGTAAACGTCAGAATAGTGATGAAAATAAACGGATCATGACCGATAATGGATTTTTTAAGTTGTATCTTTAGAACAAAATTGCGACCAAAGAAAAAAATGAAAAAAACGGCCAGAATTAGTGAGGCGATAATTTTTAGTTGATATTCCATGTTTTAAAAACCTATTTTAAAATATAATGAATTGTATTTATATAAATTGGCTTTATACTGGTTCATCAACATGATTATAACAGTTTAGGCAAATTTTACCACGATAGATTCCGGGATACTTTGGGATCATCCGTTTGTGAAAAGCGACAAATTTATTGCCGGTAACGATTCCACAATTGCGACAAGCGGCAGCAATCTCATGTTGTCGGGATTTTTTATTGAAATGTTCCCGGAATATGACCCCTTTTTCACGAGCAATCTGCTGATCATTTTTTGAGAAATGGGTAATCCCGTGAAGTGTATGATTAATTTCCATTACTGCCAGTTTCATGGGGGCACCGCACCGCCAGCAGGAATTATCAATAATAAAAAGGCGTTTTTCGAATAGAGGCGCCCCACAATCTGAACAGCTATCTCTAAGACAGTAAAGCACTACTGAAGGGGCCAGGTTGCGGTATAAACCCAGTTCTTCCAGTGATTCCGCACTATCGATTCGGAAAATCAAGAGTGGAATGTTCCGTTGATTGCAGTAGTTTAATATTTTCTGATCTGGTCGATGGCTTACCACAACCTCAAGGAGTGCGCAAGCGTGATCGTTAGCGTCAAATAAAGTAATATCGGGTCGACAATCTTCGAGGTTTTTTTCAAGTGCGACCTGATTCACATTTTCTAACAGATTAAGGCTGTGCAAGTGGGAACAGGCAATACATTTCCAGCTGATTTGCATGAGTTGTTTCATGGCAATCGCTGAAAGCAATTTTTCGTATATCAGTTGTTTAGCAATAGCGTGCAGAACGGTTTCGGGGCTGCAGTTTGCACCGGGGTAATGGGCAAAATGATGACGGGTTTTTGCCCCCTTGCGGGCCAGCACGGCTGTTTTACAGACCGGACAAACAGCATCACATTTTAATCCTCGCTCAACAGTTGATACATGGACCAGTCGTCCCTCTTTTTCAGCATAGGGAACTTTTACCTGACTTTTTCGGGGATTTTCCGGAGGATTTTCGGGCAATTCAAGCGCTTCAAATAATATGTTTTCTATTGAAATTTCAGTCGTCATATGATCTGCTCGAAACCAGTCAAAATATATAAAGGCTAAAGTAACTTTCCACGGGATTTATTTAAATGTTCATTTAAGAATGGTGCAGGTCTTGAAATTTTGAACAAATATGTGTTCTTTCGTTGCCCGATGATGATTCGTCTGATTTTATATCCGCACCGTGGACATTGTTGATCAGGGTGGCGGAAGACTTTCAGATTTATACCATTATTGCCCTGAATCGGTTTGGTCAGTTGGATTGAGTTGATTGTTTTTAATACGAAACCACTGATTACGTCGGGGTTATAATCGGTACATGCATATATAAAAACGTTGCAAGTATTCAAAACTGTTCCTGATTAATTATTGGTAAAAAACATACATTACTTTCCATTGGAATTAAAAAGAAGTAAATCTTTCATTTCATGTTTTGCTCAAGAACATGTAAATTTCATTTCACTTATAACCATGAATAATCACTATAAAACAGCGTCATTTTACATTTCCAGCGGAACCGGGAATTCTCTGAGAGTTGCGGGCTGGATGCAGCAGATTGCCGAGAATCAGAGAATAAAAATCCAGCGCCAACTTATTGATAAACATTTTCAGGAACAACCGGCTGCAGATTCTGAAGAAAACATGGTTTGCTTTTTCATGCCGACTCACGGGTTTACGGCACCCTGGAGTGTGATCAAGTTTATTTTACGGTTACCGAGAGTCAGAAAAAGCCATGCAATTGTCGTAGCAACGCAAGGCCGTTTGCAGTTCGGAAAGTTTTTTATTCCCGGTCTGAGTGCATCCGCGACATTTTTAATTGCATTGATTCTGGCGATAAAAGGTTACAAAGTTCGTGGTGTGCAGAGTATTAATATGCCCTCGAACTGGATGGCGCTGCATTCTGGCCAGAAACCGGCGAATGTTAAGAGAATTATTGAAAAAGCCCAAATACCGAGTGAACAATTCATCATAAAAATATTATCCGGTAAACACAGCTGGTTCACGATTTTAAATAGTGTAGAATTTGTCCTTGGATTGTTGCTTTTTCCAATTAGTATCGGATATTTAATTTATGGTAAGGAGGGCCTGGCGAAGCTGTTTTTCGTCAATCACCAGTGCAATAGCTGTGGACTATGTGCAGAATATTGCCCAAACGACGCGATAAAAATGAAGGGAAAAAAGCACCAATATCCGTTTTGGACATTTCACTGTGAAAGTTGTATGCGTTGCATGGCATTCTGTCCGGAGAAAGCGATTGAAGTTCACCAGCCGCTGGCTTTTATTATGTTTCGATTGACATTGTTTGGGACATTTTTCTTTATAATAAAATATATCAATTCAAAATTTGGTACTGGGATTCCTGTCAGTTATTCGCTTTTGATGAGGATTGGTCATTATGGATACTACATGGCCCTATGGTTTCTATTTTCTGAGTTTGTATTTTGGCTTACGAGGATACCGTTATTCAGTCGTTTGTTCCATTATACAACGTTGACCGCTTTATATCGAAGATACCGGGAACCTAAGACCCACTTAAAGGATTTGAAATTGTAAAGAACAAGGAAGTGAATATGCTGGATAAAATAAATCCAACCTCTACTAAAGCCTGGAAACAACTGAAACGACACCATCGGCAGATGCAAAATGTACATATGCGGGAATTGTTTGTGGAAGATTCTGAACGATTTCAGCGATATTCCATTCAATTTGAAGATATCCTGATTGATTATTCCAAACATTTGATTACCGATGATACCCTTTGTCTGTTAATGCAATTGGCCAAAGAAACAGGGCTAAAAGATGCCATCAGTAAAATGATTGTCGGTGAACACATCAACCAGACGGAAGATCGAGCGGTACTGCACACGGCATTGCGGAATCGGTCTGATTATCCGGTGTACGTTGAAGGCAAAAATGTGATGCCGGAAGTGAACAACGTTCTACAACAAATGAAATCTTTTTCTGAAAATATTCGAAACGGCAGTTGGAAAGGATATACAAATAAACCAATTACGGATATCGTCAATATTGGAATCGGCGGATCAGATCTCGGTCCGGTGATGGTGACCGAAGCGTTGAAACCCTATGCCAATGAGACTATTTCTGTTCATTTCATATCTAATGTGGACGGAACACATTTATCTGAAACGCTGAAAGTCTTAAATCCTGAGACGACACTGTTTATTGTTGTGTCTAAAACATTTACAACCCAGGAAACAATGACCAATGCTCAAAGCGCTAAAGACTGGTTGTTGAGTCAGGTAAAAGATAATAAAGCAGTGGCCCGGCATTTTGTGGCTGTCTCAACCAATACATTTGCTGTAAAACGGTTTGGAATTAATGAAGAAAACATGTTTGGATTTTGGGACTGGGTCGGCGGCCGTTATTCTCTTTGGTCTGCTGTCGGACTATCGATTGCCTGCTCAATCGGATTTGATCGTTTCACCGAGTTACTGGATGGTGCACATGCCATGGACAGGCATTTTTCACAGACGGATTTCAGTGAAAATATTCCGGTTATTCTCGGGTTGCTGGGAATCTGGTATCGGAATTTCTTTGAGGCAGCATCCTGGGCAATTCTGCCCTATGATCAGTATCTCCATCGTTTTCCGGCTTATCTGCAACAGGCCGATATGGAGAGTAATGGCAAATATGTTGACCGAAGTGGTAAACCGGTGGATTATCAGACCGGGCCGATTATCTGGGGTGAACCGGGAACGAATGGTCAACATGCTTTTTATCAATTAATCCATCAAGGTACCCAGCTGGTTCCTTGTGATTTTCTGGCAGCTGCACAATCTCACAATGACATTGGCGATCATCATCAAAAATTGTTGGCGAATTTCTATGCCCAAACGGAAGCGTTGATGAATGGGAAAAATGAATCTGAAGTCAGAAAAGAATTGGCAGCCGAAGGACTTTCTGAGGAACAAATTGAAAAACTATTGCATTTTAAAGTATTTTCCGGTAACAAGCCAAGTACTTCGATACTCTATAAAAAATTAACGCCCCGGGTTTTAGGGGCTTTGGTTGCCATGTACGAACATAAAATATTTGTTCAGGGAGTGGTCTGGAATATTTTCAGTTTTGATCAATGGGGAGTAGAATTGGGGAAGCAGTTGGCAAAGAAAATTTTACCGGAACTCGGAAATGATACACAGATCCAATCTCATGATTCCTCCACGAATGGATTGATAAATGCATATAAAGAAATGCAAAAATAATCGAAAGGTGAAATATGGTTGAGTGGTTTAAGGCATTGCATCCGGTTATGCAGGCGTTGTTAGCGACCTGTTTTACCTGGGGAGTGACCGCTGCCGGCGCTGCGGTTGTTTTTGTATTCAAAACAATTAACCGACGTGTACTTGATGGTATGTTGGGATTCGCTGCCGGGATTATGATCGCGGCCAGTTTCTGGTCGTTACTGGCGCCTGCGATAGAAATGACTGAACAATCCGGTGGTATAGCCTGGATTCCGGCAGTCGTCGGTTTTTTATTGGGAGGTGTTTTTCTGCGTATCGTGGACATGCTGTTGCCCCATTTACATATTGGTTTTCCTGATGAAGAAGTCGAAGGGATCAAAACCCAGTGGCAACGTAGCGTACTACTGGTCCTGGCGATCACGCTGCATAATTTTCCTGAAGGGTTAGCCGTAGGAGTGGCGTTTGGTGCGCTGGGCGCGAATCTTCCCTCGGCGACACTGGCCGGAGCAGTAGTGTTGGCGATCGGTATTGGTATTCAAAATTTTCCGGAGGGCACTGCAGTTTCGGTACCATTGCGGAGAGAAGGGCTGTCCCGATTCAAGAGTTTCTGGTACGGACAACTGTCCGGGATTGTTGAACCGATAGCCGGTGTGATTGGTGCCGCTGCTGTGTTATTAATGAAACCGATTTTACCCTATGCGTTGTCCTTTGCCGCCGGTGCAATGATATTCGTGGTTGTTGAAGAATTGATACCGGAATCTCAGTTGGAGTCTAACAGCGATGTTGCCACAACCGGGGCCATGATCGGTTTCGCAGTGATGATGCTTTTGGATGTGGCATTGGGGTAATTTTAAATCAGTTTGTGGCATTAATGAAATTATTATGATGGTTTTTCGTAATCCAGATCACAAATAAAATACTTAGAGGACCTGTTGTGTTAGAAATCACAGTCATTTTCCTGTCGATTAAATAGGTTCTGGGCGTATATGATTATAAAAAATTCAGATAATTATTGCAGGTTTAAATCAAGTTGTTTTCCGGACGTTGAATATTTTTCCCTTTACATGTAAATTAAAATTGAATTAATTTAAAAATGTCCAAGAATAAATTGAGTTATAATTTAAATCAAATCAGGAGGTAATTATGAAAAAGGGTGTAACAATTTTTTTGGTGTTAATGCTGCTTGTTTCGTTTGTCTGGGCGGAGAATTCCAATCAGGCGATTAAACGCGTGCAGTGGGGTCGTGAAATGTCGAAGATGAACCAAAGTGAACAGGTTCAGGTAAAAGCCAAAACTCAAAACCGAACTTTGGTCAGATCAGACCGCGAAACGGTGATGCAGAACCAGATGGGTAATACCCATCGGAATAAAACCGCTCATAAAATTCAGCAAAAAACACAGATTTTCAAAGACTTCAAAGGATTTCAGATTAAAGAAAAAACACTAAATAAGTTTTCTCCGAAATCCGCGAATTTTTTGGAAATGCTGGATTCATTAAGTTTAGGTTCTTTTGAAAACCCCGATACAATATGGTATACAGCCGGAGATGCTTTTGTTTTTTGGATGGAATGTCCTGGGGAAGACAGCCCTGTAATTCTTGAATTTTTTGTGGATGACGGCGATGGTGTTTTTGATCCTATGGCTGATCTGAAAATTGATGTGGGCGATGATATGGATACCATTCGGGTTTGGGATGGTTTTGAAGTTGATGAAACTCCTCCCGGTGATGGTATCTTTGCGGTTACCCTGAATACCGGCAGTATGAGTGAGGGGCCTGAACCCTTTTTTGGCCTGCAGAATACAATCGTGTATGTGTGGGGATATCTGGAATCTGAACCGACCGAAGAAGGCCTTGGGGTTGCTTTCGTTGGTGCGCCGGATGAAGAAACCAGCATTGATGGGACAGTTTTTGTTGAGACCGAACCGGTAAAATCTGTTTCGCCTAACAATCCGGCTGCGAATGTGGTTGTATGGGCGGCTAAGATGTCTGCTGACACAATGTATAATGATTGGGAACCGGAAGTCGCATTTTTGACCATGACCGATGAATTTGGTCACTACCGGATCGAAATCCCCGATATATTGCGAGGTGATTATATCGTTGGCGTTGCCGATGTGTGGGGACTATATCCCGGTTATTTTTCAGATCCGTCAGAGCTTGATATGTATATTAGTGGTGATATTTCACCGGTTGATTTTATGTTAATCATGGGCAAAGAAACCATTTATGGTATAGTCGAGGATGAAGCCGGTACCGGTATTGGCGGTATTCACATTGGGGCATGGGGACCTTATGGAGATGTTGAAGTTATGACAGGGCCCGACGGATCATTTTCAATTCCGGCCATGCCTGGCTGGTGGGAAGTTAGCATAGAGGATGATGATATCATGGGACAGTATATGCTGACATGGTCACAGGGTTTGGAAGTATTTGAAAATGGTAACCACCCGGTCAATTTTACGCTTTACAGTCTCGATGCCAGTTTTACTGGAAATGTAAGTACATCTGTCGGGTCACCGTTGATGGACGTGGAAGTATATACCGATATCTGGCTTGGGATGCAGGGTGGTTATAATAACCGGACGTGTACTGATGAATTTGGTAATTACGAACTCAGGGTTTCAACAGCATTGCAGGGTATAACAATGCAGGATTCATCTGGCTGGGTCGATACAAGTTCTTACTGGATTGGTCCCTGGATGGAAGACGCTATGTTTATGCCGGACTCTTATAATAGACAATATGCACCGGCAAGCGGACTTGATTTTACAGCGATTATCGCCGATGCTTCTTTGAGCGGAACCGTTTATAACGCCGTCACAAATGACCCGCTCCGGGACGCTCAGATCCATGCTTTTTCTCCACAGTCTGACCCAAAAGGTTCGCGGGGCGAAGGATTGGACTATTGGACCAATACGAATGAATCTGGAGAGTATAATCTGCCGTTGGTTGGCGGCCCGGTTCCCGGTACACCCTGGGTGATAGAAGTATACTGGCCTTACGAATGGATGCCATCAGCTATTGATTCTCTGAATGTTATTTCCGGTAATAATTACAGTAAGGACTTTTATATTCAACCGCCGATTACCGAAGGATTAATTGAAGGGTATGTTTTCAATGAAGATGGTAATGGAATTTCCAATGCCCGCGTTGAAATATACGGTTGGGAAAGCTACTATGAAATCTATACCG
Organism: uncultured bacterium; assembly: GCA_964485475.1. GTDB lineage: Bacteria > Fidelibacterota > UBA2242 > UBA2242 > UBA2242 > B118-G9. The sequence continues at coordinate 4,644 of CAZAKB010000033.1, read as the reverse complement.
ATGGTCGTGGTTATTTTAAACTGGAACACCTTCCTTTTGACTGGTATCAGGCAACGGCTTATGCAGAAGGGTATGACCCTTATGATATTAATAATATCTGCGTTGGTCAGCAACCGGCGTACCTGGAATTCTGGATGGGCTCAATTGTTGGTGATATTGTGGTGAATGGGTCTGTTGTTGATGGGCAAAATACACCTATCCGGGGCGCGTTAATGATGCTGTTCAATTGGGATTACTATGAACCGTTTACCCTGTTTACCGATGATTCCGGACATTTTGAATTCATGGTGAAGCCGGGTTGGTATGATTTCCAGGTTGGAGCCAATGGATTTGCAGCCATGGGCCAAAGCTTTGATATTCAAAGTGATACATCCATGATGATTATGCTAAACAGCATTATAATCCCTGATACGCTTGAAGGAAATGTTGTTGATGATAATAACAATCCGCTTCGTAAAGTGTTTATATACGCAGAGTTGTATGATTATGAAAATGGAATTGTCGAATATATGGGATTTACATATACCGATATAAACGGGCATTATAAGATTGCTTTGCCATCTGGCGAAATCGATATTTCTTACACCAAAGCTGGCTTTAATCCGGAATGGCGAATGTTCGACTGGCCGAATAGTAGCCCGGAGGATCCGATCATCTTATGGACGGAATTGCATGTTTTCGGGCCGGAGTTAATCGATGTTATCGATGTTCCTGAGGATCATGGAAAACAGGTTCGGCTGACCTGGAAACAGGCTGAAGGTTTGCAGGGTTCCGTGAAAGAATACCAGATATGGCGGGCGATCCAACCGTTTAATGATATGAATCCGAGTCCGGAAGTGCCTTATGATTGGGATTATGTGACTACCGTTCCGGTCCATCCGGAAATGGATCACTATAACGTTGTTGTTCCGACTCTTTATGATGCCATCGGGGAGGATATTTACTGGACTGGCTTTGCGGTTACAGCCATCGGCTGGGATACTTGGTCCTACTGGAATTCCAATATGCTGGCGGGCTTTTCCGTTGACAATCTGCCCCCGGAAATTCCCGGAGGTCTCAATGCCCTTGGTGGTGACGGTAACATCACTCTGCAGTGGGAACCGGTCACCAGTGAAAAGGTGAAATTCTACACGATTTACAGGAAAACGGCATCCACAGATTTTGGCGCTATCGGATATTCTGCAATTAACGAATATGCCGATGTGTCCATTTCTTCTTCGGAAGCATATTCCTATTCTGTCACCGCGACGGATTTTGGTTTGAATGAATCGGAAAAGTCTGAACCGGTTACTGTGGATGCTCTGGCGATTGACGGACAGAGTGATCTGCCGACGGAATTTTCACTGAAACCAAATTATCCGAACCCCTTTAACCCGGAAACGACGATTGAGTTTGCATTACCGAAGACCAGTAAAGTAACTCTGACGATTTACAATCTGATGGGTCAGATGGTTCAGGAACTGGTGCAGAATGAATATGCGGCCGGTTATCAAAGGGTTGTTTGGAACGGGCAGGATTCCCGTGGAAATGCGGTTGGCAGCGGTGTCTATATATACACATTAAAAGCCGGCAATTTTTCACAAACCCGAAAAATGATCCTGATGCGCTAATCAAATCCGATTCGAATAAAAGGGGCGGGACTTTCCTGCCCCTTTTTCATATTGTAACTGAACTCCGACATCTCTATTTTAATAAAGATTATTTGGTTTCTACTATTATGCATCGATCATCTATACTATTCCTCTTGAGCTATTTCCTGGTGACCCTGCTTCTTTTCGCTGAATCACCGGATAGTGGATCAGAGCGACCCGAAACATATTTTCGCTTCATAATAAAGTCCCGAGATGAACTCCGTGAAATTACACGAATCATTTCCATTGACAATGTCATTGGTGATACTGTCTATGCCTATGCAAACTCAAAGGAATTCAGGCAATTTGAAGCATTAGGAAAAACAGCGGAAATTCTAACACCACCGTCATTGAAGTACAAACCGAAAATGTCTGATACTATCGGGAAAAGTCAGAGTTGGGACAGCTATCCGACTTATGATACATACCGGAATATGATGATACAGTTTGGAAAAGATTATCCCGGTATTTGCAGGATCGATAGTGTCGGTCAGTCAGTTGAAGGGCGGGCGCTTCTGTTTGCTGTGATTTCCGATAATGTTCAAAAAGAGGAAGCCGAGCCGGAAGTAATGTTCACATCCACCATGCATGGCGATGAAACGACCGGATATATTCTGATGTTGCGTTTGATTGACTATTTATTAACAAATTACCAATCTGATCAACAGGTCACCAATCTCGTTGAAAATCTTGAAATCTGGATCAATCCTTTGGCAAATCCAGACGGAACTTATTATAATGGTGACACAACAGTTTATGGTGCGACCCGGTATAATGCCAATGCCGTGGACCTGAACCGTAATTTTCCCAGTCCGGCTGAGAGAGAGCATCCTGATGACAATCTTTGGCAACCGGAAACTGTTGCCATGATGGAATTATCAGAAAGACAGAATTTTATCTTGTCGGCAAATTTTCATGGTGGCGCAGAGTTGTTGAATTATCCATGGGATTGTTGGGAACGGCGACATGCTGATGACGAATGGTTGATCCGGCTCTGTCGGCAGTATGCTGATACTGCACAGGCGAACAGTCCGGCCGGTTATTTAACGGATATGAATAACGGTATTACGAACGGTTGGGACTGGTATTTGACTTTCGGGAATCGTCAGGATTATATGACCTATTACCGGCATTGTCGTGAAGTGACTATTGAAATTTCCGACACGAAACTGCTTCCGGCGTCGGAACTGTCTGCCCATTGGGATTATAACCGGAATGCGTTGTTAAATTATTTGTCTGCTGCTTTGACCGGGATTCGCGGGGAAATCCGGACAGATTTGGAACTCGGTGAAATGCAAATCAGTATTGTCGGTCACGAATCGGATAATTCCTGGATCGTTCCAGACGAGAATTATGGTGATTATTATCGACTCTGTTTGCCGGGCGTTTATCAACTGGAAATTGCCAGTGGATCGAAATTATTAATCATCGACGATATTTCCATCAGTGTTGAGCCGTCTGTGATAGTAAACGTGATAACCGGGACAACAATACCGGGTGACGTTAATGGCGACAATGACATTAATATCGCGGATGTATTGCTGATTCAAAATTATATTACCGGTCAAATGATACCCAGTGAAACCGAGTTTGAAATGGCGGATTGGAATAATGACAGTACTATCAATCAGGATGATTTGGATCAAATAATGCAATTTCTGATGAATCTTTATCCTTGAAATAATTACTTTACTATTTCGGTGTGATTTCTTAATCTAACAGCGTTATGCAAAAAGTTATCCTAATTTCCATCGTCTTGTTATTATTGTGGGGATGTGCGGCCCATCCGACCATCAGTCCCGTGCCCTTGAAAGAGGATGAAACCCGGACATCAATCACCTTTTCTTTTGAAAATATTCTGCCGGTTTTTGTGTATCGTAAAGGTCTAAGCGATGTCAGTGATTTCGGCATTCGGATTGGATTGCCGATCTATGGCTCGGGAATCGACTATTCGCGCACAGTTTTTCAACGAGGTGATTTTAATGATATTATCAATTTTGCTTATTCACTGACACCGAATTCCAGCTTTGATATGACCTATTACAGTGTACGGACATTTCCGGTAAAACCGGGTAATGCGTTTTATACCGGCTTTCGGGCGATGTATATTCCAAAAGGTATCAACGGTAATGAAAGTATCCGGGTTGGCGCTCTGCTGGGACTGATGATCAGCAACAAAGTGGGAATTGAGATGGGCTATTTTCACGATCTTGATAAAGGCCAACCCATTGAAAAAATCGTATCCATGCAACCAGAAAACGATTCCCGGTATCCGGCAATTACGGATTTTGGATTTCCGTCGGAAAATTCCCGGCTTGTCGGGCTTTCCCTGCAGGTCTCGCTAAGCACCAGTATTTTCCAGAAAAAGAAATAATTACCCGCATTATATCACAGATACTTGGAGAAATATTGTATATATTAAACGTTGACTGATTTCTATTATGAATAAATTTACTTATTATATTATCACTTTATTTTTTCCGGCATCGCTGATTGTTGCCGGTGTTTCAGTGAACCAGTTCCGCCCGGCGGAGGTTCATTTTCAGAAAGCAAATTCATCTGAAATGGTTCTTGAAATTTCGTTGGATGATATTGAGATAAAAACAATTGATTATAATGGTGAATATTTTACGGAGATAGACATAAACGGGACCAATTATTACTATGCGGTTGGTGCACCGAAATTACCGTTTATTCGAAAATTGATAAAGATACCTGAAAACAGCCGAATCGAATATACGGTTTCCATTCAATCCGAAGAAAACATCGATCTGGCCCAGACTGGTTTTTCAAACCCGGTATTTCCGGTTCAACCCTTCCGGCGAAAAACCGACATCGATCAGACATCGGTAATTATTAATCATGAAATATATGAAACGGATGATTTTTATTCGCCGGGATTGGTGAAAACTCATGAATCATTCAAAATGGGGAGAATTTCGGGAATCATGCTGGACTTTTTCCCGGTATCCTATAATCCGGTACGGCGTTCACTGAAATTGATCACCGGTGC
>CAZAKB010000032.1:0-23995 GCA_964485475.1 uncultured bacterium | reverse complement strand
AAATAAACAAATCCAAAATGACCCTGATCAATAACAAAGGCAAAACCCGGGAACGCGATGTTACCCGTTATGAAAAAACATATGACGGTGTTGGCGGCTTTGATACGAAAACCCTGATTATCTTTGATTATCCGGCGGATATTCGGGGGACAGGACTACTGCTCTGGAGTTATGAAGATGCGGCCAAAGATGATGATCGCTGGCTCTATTTACCGGCACTGAAAAAGGTCCGACGGATCGCTGGAGAGAGCAAAAACGATTATTTCATGGGCACTGATTTTACCTATGATGATATGGGTGCCAGAAGTATTGATGATGATACTCATACACTGTTAGGTAAGGAAACGGTCGATGGCGTCGAGTGCTATAAAATTGAATCTGTTCCGAACGATAAAGACGATCAGTACAGTAAAAGAATTACCTGGATAATTCCTGAGAAATGGGTATTTACCAAGGTTGAATTCTATGAGAAAAGCGGTACTCTGCAGAAAGTTCTGAAAGTCTCCAATATCAAGGAGGTTGATGGCATTTGGATGGGGCACGAGATGTTTATGGACAATCTTAGTAAAACGCACCAGACTAAAATTGAAGTCACTGAAGTCAAATTTAACAGTGAGATGAATGATCAAATCTTTACTCAAACCACTTTACAGCGGGGCAGAGTACAATGAGACGATTTTCAATTGCAGCGATAATGACTATAGTTTTGATAGTATCATCTCCGGGCCTTTTTGCCGAAGTAGAATTTCATGGTTTTTTCCGGAACCATAGTGCGTTTCGAATTGCTGAACCCAATGACGCCATGCTACTACGTAACCGAATGCGCCTGAATTCCGAACTCTGGGGTGATGATGTTTATGGTTTTGCATCGGTTGATTTTTTAAATGATAACGTGGCCGGTGATGATACAAAATTGAATTTGCGGGAGGCATATCTTGACATTTACGGTAAGTTTGTGGATTTCAGAATTGGAAAACAGCAAGTTGTCTGGGGTAAAGCGGATGGATACTTCATTAACGATATTGTGAATCCGCTGGACCTGTCGCTGTTTCTCTTGCAGGATTTTGATGATATTCGCATGGCGACTACGATGCTCAATACCAAATTGCACTACGGGAACCATTCGCTGGAATTGCTGGTCATTCCGGAATTCAAACCTATGAACATTGATTTTAGCGGTAATTGGGCGTTCAACCGACCGGATTCATTTGATTTTGCTATAGATGTTGGCGGTGGGCAGATGCAGAACTTGACTTTACCAATGAATTATCAAAGTGATTTACTGCCTCGAAATTCATTGAAGAATATGGAATATGGTTTGAAATTAAATATCTTTGTGTTTGGTACTGATATCTCCCTGATTTACTTGAAAGCCCGGGAAGATCAACCAAAGATGAGCAAGACTATCCAATTTAATACTTATGGATTACCATCAGCTGTTAATCTGACACCGACTCATCCGTGGTTTACTTTCTATGGGACCAATTTCTCGAAACCAATAGGGATGTTTGTAATCAGAGGAGAAGGCGGCTACTATCCAAAACGGTTTTTCGATACGATGGACCAAAGCACGATGGCAGATGGATTTCTGATTGAAAAACCCTTTTTGCAAGGAATGATTGGAGTTGATTACCAACTGACCGGCGAAATTAATGTCGCCGTTCAGGGGATACAGGAACGGATCCTGAATTATAATGAATCAATCATGTCTGATGAAGTCACGACGCTGGGATCGCTTATGTTCAATGCTAATTTCTTTAATCAAACGATTGCGCCGATGTGGCTAACGCTATATAATTTCTCTAATGATTCCTTTCTCAGCCGGATAATGGTGGACTGGAAATATTCGGATAGTTTTACAATAACTATAGGGACCGATGTTTTAGGAGGCGAGTCGGATTCGGTATTCGGACAGTTCGATAAAAATGACAATGTATATCTGAAGTTGAAATTTAATTTTTAAAAGTGATTTATTTGAGAAGTAACCGCACTTAATCTTATGTATTACAACATAATTTCCTGAAATGACTTTCTTGCTATTTTTGGAAATCTGTTAAGCACTTTTTAGTATTTTCGTCACAATGACTTTTTCCAGATGAATTCGCCCTGTTTATTAATATATCCGGTGACTGAATCCGATATAACGGCTGCCAAACCGTTCTGAAAATTAAATGCAGAAATAAATTCTGGTTTTATAATGAAATCACCACTGTGGTTAATATATCCCCACTTTCCATTGGATTTAATAGCCGCTACCTGCTCACTGAAATCCATAGCATATTCGAAGTTGGGATTTACAATATATGTTCCGTCTGGTTTGATAAAACCCCACTGATTACCCTTTCGGATCCGGGCAGTTCCATCTTGAAACGGATACGCTTCATCGAATACGGGCTGAATTTTTATTGTTCCTGTATGATCCATATAACCGATTTTCTGTTTGTGGGCGAAAAGAGATAGGCCTTCCTGAAAATAGCCAACCGTCTCAAAATTCGTTTCCAGAGCAATTTCTCCGGATTTATTGATGAAACCATAATATTCTTTTATCGGGAAAATAAAAAAGTACTTTACTAACTTAATCATTGCCAGGCCATCTGAGAATCGATAGGCGTCCGGTGTTTTAATAATCAGTGCAAATTCACCCTGAGGATTTACATATCCGAATTGAGAGCGTTGGGGAATCAGGCTGAATTTTTGCCTGAACTCAACGGTAGCTAATCCTTCTGAGAAATGATGAATGCGGGTGTAATCCGGTTTAAGAAGATAGTCACCCAGTGTATCGATCATTCCCCAAAATTCACCTGATTTTACAGCAGCGAAATTATTGATATAATTATTACAATCATCAAAAATTACCGGAATTATTTGAGTTCCTTTTGTATCGATGAATCCCCAGCACTGGTCGATCTTCACTGCGGCCTTGTTTTCGGAAAATTGTCTCACTTCATCATATTTGGCATCGATGACCAGCGTACCTGATTGATCAATAAATCCATATTTGGAGTCTATTTTAACGGGATAACGTTGTTGAGCGTTGCTAAATCCAAGCAATAAAAAGAGAAGAAGGGGAATTTTAGCGAGGTTTCCAGACATCGATTTTCCTTTATTTTTTACAATTCAAGCATTGTGAATTTAAGATTTTTGATACTCTTCAATCAATTGAAACGTTCGTTATTGTTTTCCAGAAATTGTTCAATTTTTGTTAAAGTCGGAATCGCTGATCGGGCTCCTATTTTTGTGCAGCTTAATGCTGCCGCCGCGCTGGCATATTTTAAGGTGTTGTTCCAGTCCTTTCCTAATGCGATGCAGGCGGCAAATACACCATGGAAGATATCACCGGCCCCGGTTGTGTCTTTTACACGAACCGAAAATGCCGGTAAGTGGCCGTTGCCTGAAGTAGTTTTCCATATCAGGCCGTCCGGACCGAGGGTCATGATTGTGTTTTTGTTGTGTTGCGATAATTTTTCAAGTGCTTTCTCCGGATTATTCATGCCGGTAAACTGAGTGGCAAACTTCCGTGAACAGATCAGATAATCAACTTTATCGATAAACAGTTTTGTTCCAAAATGAACAGAACCCGCATCGAGGATTGTCGGGATTCCATGTTGACTAGCATATTCCCAAATCGCTATCGAAACTGACGGTTCGTGTCCGTCGAATAGGATAATTTTTGGATGAATGTTTGAAAAATCAACACTTTTAACAGATACGATATTCGATGGTGGACGGAAATTTACCAGTGATCGTTCGCCATTGGGTTTAACCCATATGGTCGATATGGGCGTTTGCGAATTTCCACGGACAACCAGGCTGGTATTGACCGAGGCACTTGATAACTCTTCGATCTGGCATTGCCCATAGTAATCATTTCCGATATAGCCACAAAAAGCAGCCGATTGTCCCATTTTTACAACAGCAACTGCAGCAGTTGCCGCCGGACCGCCGCCGCCAGCACAAAAGGACATCGCTGTGGTTTTTTCGTCGGGTTCAGGGTGGTGATCAAGTTCGAACGTTAGGTCATAAGAACTTGCACCGACGCATACTACATCAATGGATTTCATCAGAAGCGCATATGTTTGACGGATTCACCGCGGTTGGCAAGCTCCAGCAGGGCGTCGATGCCGATATCCAGATGGGTTTTTACATATTTCAGAGAGACTTTCTTATCGCTTTCCGCAGTTTTTATACCTTCAGGAGTCATCGGACTATCAGACACAAGTAATAAGGCGCCATGAGGAATTTTATTGATAAAACCGACCGTAAAAATAGTAGCGGTTTCCATATCAATCCCGGCTGCTCTGATCTGTGCCAGGTAATCTTTGAATTTTTCATCGTGCTCCCAGACGCGACGATTGGTTGTAAAAACCGTTCCGGTCCAGTAATCAACTTCATGTTTCCTGATCATTGCCGAAACTGCCTGCTGTAAACGGAAAGAAGGGAGTGCCGGAACTTCAGGGGGAAGGTAGTCATTGCTTGTACCATCGCCGCGAATAGCGGCAATTGGTAAAATGAGATCACCGATTTTTATTTTTTTCTTTAATCCGCCACATTTTCCGAGCAAAAGAGCGGCTTTCGGAGAAATGGCGCCCAGCAGGTCCATTACGGTAGCGGCCATAGCGCTTCCCATCCCGAAATTGATAATAGTGATATTGTTGGCAGTGGCAGTTTGCATCTGTTTGTCATTACCACGGATTTGGACATTGAACCGTTCGGCAAAATGGCATAAATAATCACTGAAATTTGTCAACAGAATATACTCACCAAACTCTGATAATGCCATGCCTGTATAACGGGGCAACCAATTTTTAACGATCTCTTCTTTTGTTTTAAAACCCATTCTTTCCTCGAATATTTACTAAATATAAGTTATTATGAATTGGGATTCCTGCAAAGATTAACTTTAGCGATTATAGATTCCACGAATAGAAATGGAAACTTTAAACAGGATTAATGACTTTTCGATATTCTTTGCTTGCGCCATCTGCGAAAATCTATGGAAAACTGATTCAGATCAATTTTGATAATATCCGCCATCGCAGCGCCGAGATCTGCTTTTTCGGACATCAGGATTTTTCGGATGATATCGTTACCGTAGTATTCATGAAAAAATAAAAACAGTACTGCGCCGTCGTAATAGGGATTTTGCGGGAAAATGCCAAATTGGAAATTAATTCCGCCATCAGGTCCGATATGATAATCAAAGTAATCGTTAATTCCGTCATTTCTCCAGTAGGGATCAGAGTACATTAGTCCGTAATATTCTTCAAGCCCCTGCCGGAACCAATTTGGCATGTCATCATGTCGCCAGCCTTTAGGTTTTACACTCAGTAAATATTCAATATAACAAGTGGATAATTCATGAACCAACAGCTTATGATAATAGCGTTGATCGAAAGGATGACCCAGTATATTTTTCCGTGTGCTATCGTATAAATCCGGCTGTAAAATTTCCAGAGTAGCCCGATATTTTACTTTTGAGCGCGTCGGTGTGACCGTTGATGTAAGAGTCGTGATTTCGAAATTCGCACGGCCGGTTGGTGGGTTTTTAAAAGCAATTGTGATCATGCAGTTCTTTTCGAAAGTCTTCCGATCAATTTTCAAATCGCTACATATTTTTGTATGAAAATTGGTAACCAAACGGCTTATTTCCGGCACATTGATTGGATCAATGCCCTGGTATAGATAACATTCCGGGATGTCAGCTTCTGCAGCCGAGATAATAAAATTAACACACAAAAAACCGGTTATGAGGATCAGGGGTAGTGATTTGTATATAGTGGTGTAATTAAAGTGTTTCATTTCAGATAGTATTATGCAAGATTTACAGGCAGAAAGCAATGGAAAAACGGTAAGCGGTTTCTAGAGATTATTTATGGAAAATGCACAGGCTAAGGGTCCGCAACAGACTCAGGACGATTACTGATGAAATTGGAATTGATGATGGACAACCAGTTGGTTTATTAAGTCCTTTTTGTTGAATTTCTTTATCCTGGATTTTTATTCTTTATAATTTGCAATGAATGTTCCTTGGCCTGTAACTCCCGGATATGAAATCCAGTACCATTTTCCTGAGTAGGTATTGCCTTCGATTTTGCCAACTAACTGTAAGTTATTGTCACGGTACTCGGGATTCAACTCAATCCACAGCGTGGTATCATTCTCATAACCACCGAATAGTTCACCTTCTCCGACCTGTGGCCCGATATCATCTGGATTACCGACCAAATCGAAATGCCATTCACCTGAAATATAATCAGTGCTATCTTCATCGAAAACAAACCACCCTTCAACAACTTTTTCTCCTTCGGAATTATAACTTTTATAATGATAGGATTTTGACGGATAGACAAAAGATTCATCGACAGAATAATCACATGTAAGGATGAATATTAGAATTCCCATAAGAAAAAATATTAAGAGATTTGTAGTAATTATTTTCATGATTTTTAGGTTCATTTAAGAAGAAGAACTTTTTTCCTGATCTCAAGATTTTCACCCTGTAGAACAACGAAGTAGATACCGCTGGAAAATCGAACGGCATTCCACTGGATTGAATAACTTCCAGGCTCCTGTTGACCACGGAACAGCGTTTGCTGCTGACGTCCGTTAATATCAAAGATTTGAATTGAAATATCATTATCTTCCGGAATAAAGTATTTGATGTTAACTATTGGATTGAAGGGATTTGGATAACAGAATAGTAGGGCAAATTGCTCTGCGATTTCAGTTTTTGTATCAATAGCAACAGCGTCATAGCATTCACTTTGATACATGGACAAAGCCGTAAGCGCTGTCTGGGTCTTTTCGGCACCATTTATCGTAAATTCGAATAATCCAAGGAAGGTATTGTGGAAATCAAGTACGTAGCTGCCAGGCTTGAAAGGTCCGAACCGGGCGGATAATTCAAATGGGCAGAGGCAATCACAAGGATCGCCTGTATCAGTCATAGTCACATGAAATGTATCACCGGTTAGATAACCATCCCAAAGCGTTTCCAGACAACAGTTTAATTCGGCGATATCCCAGTTTAGAATTAAATCTGAGTTTTCAACCTGAAGAATAATTTGTTCGTCGATGATAAATTTCGGATATCCCAATTTGCCATCAAGAAAATTCAAGGTGTATTTTCCCGGCGGCATTGGTCCAAACAATGCGGTCATATACTTTGAGCAGACACTGTCATCGACAGCTCCCGTATCAATCATTGTCAGGTGTAGAGTATCATCTGATAAAATTGCGTTCCACTTCGGCAAGATATTAGTATTGACCGAATCTGTGTACCATGTAATATTAACCCGGTCATTGTATGAATAGGTGTATAAACTGCTATTTGGCGAGGCCTGACATTCGGATTCATATTGATTAATCAGTGGAATTTCAGTGCCAGATTCCTTTTTACTATTTGTCATGCAGCCCGGATTGGAATAGCTGATCAGCCCGATATTACCGACAGTAATGCTGGTATCAGCGACCAGTGCTGTATCTTCATTAACAAAATTAGTTGTTTGAATGATCAGGTGATATTGACCGGGAGGCGGGGTTGTTATTGTTGTAGCCAGATCAAAATAACACATGCAGTTTGCTGCCTCTCCAACTGTATCCACTTCCATTAGGTAGATTGTCGTATCGATGATTTCCAGGTCTATTCGATAACGCGAAGCACAATTTCTCCAGGCAGCAATATGTTGAATGGTTAGACTATCACCGTGATTGACAAATTCGATTGATCCATCTGTATAAGCAAATAGAGAACAGGATATTATTAATAGATATATTATTTTTTTCATGAGGTTTTGCCCCCTATTTCAGCAGTATTAATTTGCGGGTATATAGTTGATTGTTTACCTGGAGTTGTAAAAAATAGAGCCCGCTTGGATAGTGTGCCGCGTTCCATTTTTTGAAATAACGGCCGGCTGCTTTTCTACCACTTTCAATTACTTCGACAAGAGCGCCATTCAAATCATAGATCATTAGTTCGATATCAGTTTCATGGGTTAGATAAAATTCGATTGTCGTCAATCCGTTAAAAGGATTTGGATAATTCTGCAACAGTTGGATTTTTTCGGGGATTTGGGAATTATCTGAGTAGTCGATAGTTGAAAATTCTTCATAATATAGATTTTCCACGGATTCCGAAATTAAATCTGGTTGTGAACTCGAAAGATCTGTAAAACTGGAAGTCCATTCCGGCATTGCTGGTGGTGAATCACCGGCTAATAAATCCCGCCAGGCTTCATCAGTAAGCCGGTTATTTATCGGTTGGCGGAATTCATAATAGGAGAAAACCGCACCTTTCGTTAATCGGACCGATCCACCTTCATTAACGATCACATAGATTTCCAGGGGATACCCGACGCCCTCTTCCAGGCATTCACCAGTATTGGAGTCAGTGTGAACATCAGCGACCACGGCCATATCTTCGGAATGTGAATTCCATTGTTGGAGTTGATTATCACTGTCAGAGACAAGATATTGCATGAGTCTGCCAAAACAGTAAATATTTTCATATTCGGAATCGGATAGTGGAGTGTTTTCCAATTCTTTGATGGATATATCTCGTAAGAAAAGTAACAGATCTTCAAACCGCAGCAGTTTTTCTTCAAAACCGCTTAACAGCAGATCCCGGGATTCCAAACCATCTCGAGTAAAACGGACGAGACTGGCTAACCGTGCATAGAGATGCGGATTGGGTTCGACATAACTTTTTGGCGGCCCTGGTGTAATACAACAGGGCGACATACTTTGCTTTGCATAAAGAATCGTATCGTGCCGCAGTTCTGCCCATGAAGCCAGTGCCGTCATAAGTTCTTTATCCGCCCAGGCAATTGTCTGCATGAAGAAGGGATAATTTTCGCCTTTTTCATATAGAAGCGGCATTAAACAATAGAGCCAGTTCCAGTAAAGATTTTGAGCCCATTCTGCCGGTGATATTGTGGCAAATTCAGTCTTGAAAGATGTTATTTTCTCGGGATAATTTACATATGCGGTTTCGTTATAGAGGGAATCGAGAAGTTCATATGCCCGATCTGATCCGAGAATAGTCATTACATCCAATCCTTTGGGAAAATGACGATCAGGTATTTCCGGTAAAACTAAATGTGCAAACATATAGGAATCCGGTATAAAGCGTTGCCCCATCAGACGAAAGCCTTTATACGTGACAAATGACCCGTAAATCCAGTTTGGAATCTTCGGTTCGGGCAATTGCTGAGCGGCTGTCATAAATGTTCCCAGCAGCGTTCTACTGCTCAGACTGTCGGGAGAAAGAGTCAGAAAGTCCGAGCCATAGACTTGATCGGCAATTGCTTTGTAATCCTTAATATTCGGATCATCGGTTTTTCCAACGAAAAAGACCGTCGGTTCATATATCTTTTCCCATAAATTTAAAAGTGGCTCTCCGTCAACGTCTAAATTGTACAGCATTTGGACCAGCAACAGGGCCTGTAGAGTATGTCGGAAGGCTAAATCACCGAATAGATGCGGTTCCATTGTAAAAATGGTCCAACCTTGCCACATCATGGATTTAAAATAAGCCGTGAGAGTATCGTTTTTGGTATAGTGCCCTCTCGGAATGAATTGGCTATAATCCAAAGCGGAAAAGTTTCCGAATATCGGTGATATGTGAAATCCGTCATGATCCTGAATTAATGTCAATTCCGAATCAACAAGCGCAGAAACCGTTTCGGGAATGCTAAATTCATCACCTTCCAGCAGCTTTTGAGATACAGATAGAAATGCCAGATTATAGTAAACTGCTTCCACAAGCTCCGGTTCAGTTGCACTTGTATATATTGTTTGCGTTTGTTCGATTAATTTGTTAGTCAGAGCAGCCAGAGTCGGGATAAATTCTTCAACTTCAATTTCTGCCAGAAAACAATCAAACAGAACGTGATAAATATGCAATACGGCATCGCTGGTTACAAAGATCGGTATACCGTCCCAGGTGCAGGAATTGTAGATGTCAAAAAGTTGTGTATACTGACTTTTTTTAACTGTAAAGTGATTCATTTTAAGTAGAGCAGTATCAATGGAGCTGAGTCCAAACAGGGAAGACCAGTTTTCGACATTACTGAATTCAGATTCGACTGTGAATAGGGGTACATTGGGTGTAAAAATGGCCGGATAGGGGCGATAGGTCCCAAATTCAGTAATCACATCATTATCAATATTGACAATCATTTGAGCATGAAGTGATGATATGAGTAGAACAACAAAAGTCATCTGACACAGTAAAAATAATTTACCTTTTTTCATGTTGTTACCTCCATTGTTTTAAGTCATCCTAATATTGAATCACTTATTTTTAAAGTTATATATTGAGATGTAAAAAATCAAATGTGTTTTGACTAAAACCGGTATTCAAGACCAATATTCCAGCCGGCAGTTTCCATAATATTGCCATTTGACCGGACATAAAGGTTTATTCCGGATGGATGTTTGTAAGCAAATCCAAGGTTGACATTTGTGTTGCGAGTGAAATCTTTGGCTGGATTTGACGAATATTCCTCGTAGCGGTCTTCTTCAAGATCATTGACAATTAACGAACCGTTTTCCCATTTTTTTGATATGACTTCAGGATAGAGCAGCCGGCCCTTTTCCCAATTGTCAGTTAAATAAAAATGCATATCAGCGCCAATGATGACATAGAAACCTCGGATGACCTTGGCTTTAATACCTATTGGGACAGAAACTGTATATTGATTGGATTCGGATGTATATTCATAAAATTTATCATGGGTATTCAGATAAGTGTAGGTATGGGGATTATAATACTGGTAATTATAATCTGATTTTGAGTAGTAATCCGATTCTTCGTTATATTCTTTTTCGTTTTCGAACTTATTGATCTGAATTCCGCCAAATAGCGACCAGTCATTATCAGTGTGATAGAATAACGATGCAAACCATTTCCATTGGGATGAGTTTTCTTGCCCCTCTCCCGAAAAATGTTGCCGGTTTGCGCGATTCGATGTCGAACGTTGAAAATAATAACTGCTGTTATTGTATGTATCATAGGTTCGATCAGAAAATGTTGTATCCTCAGTCGATGTTCCAAAATCAATGTCTGTCTCACAGCTTGTGTGTTTTAAAAATGATCGGAAAGTGAGCTGATCGCTTAACTTTTTCTCGTAAGTGATCGTTAATGAAGGACGTTTAGCATCGGCGCTGTATGTTTGATTGCTTGCCAAATCGTAATCGTAAAAATTGAAATAATCGCTATCGGTATCGCGTTCGGACCATGAATAGGATGAATCCAGTGAGGCCGATTCTTCGTCTGATTTACCAGTGATTATTTCTGCATAAATGCCCAGCGAAGTGCGATCAGTGAAGTGATATAATAATCCTGCCCCGACAGTAAACTGATTGCCATCGATTTCCAGCTGTTCATCATTCAGATCGGCAAATTCGGAATGGGGATAATTCCCCCATTTTGAATCGTAAAGATCACCATTCCGACGATAGATATAATTTCCAACTTTTATTCCCAAATCCAGGCGCTTCGTCAATTGATAGGCCAGCATAATATCAGTCTGTATACCATACAGCGACTGCTGGTTGTCGTCCACTTCCAGACGTTGCGGCTCCAGATCATCCATTATTTTTGAATAATCCATATAGGAATTGGTTTCCAGATAGCGGTAATCCCAGTAATAGGTTTCCCTGAAAGGACCGTAATCAAACAGGCTTCTGTTAATGATACCGACTGTCAGTTTTTCGGTCATCGGTAAAAGAAGTGCAAGATTGTACAATGGTGTCGTCTGAATACCGGAAATATAGGTTTGCTGGTACCAACTGGGGTAGACCAGGTAATCAGCACTGGTATAATAACTTGACACTGACTGCCCGGATGTTGAAGAATTACCAAAGTTCAAATCCAGATATATCGATCGATTGCTAACCGATGATAAATATGCCGGATTCCACATTAAATCACCATAATCATCCTTTACCATTCCGGTGATATCAGTTGAAAACAGGCTGAATTCAATCGTCTGAAAATTAAAGGATTCCATGAAGCTGGGAACGTCCGGTTTTCGGGTTACCGACATTGGAACGTCCGCCAAAATTATCTGAAAAGCAAACGACAGGAAAACAATTAATATCGCATATGGTTTTCTCATGAGAACTATCCTTTTTTATTAATTTTCATATTCGGGTTTAACGATTTTTCCAATAAACAGTATTGTGCCGGTATTTATTTCGTGTATCGCAAAGATGAACGTGTGATCCACCCGCATGGTTGGAGTCAAATCTCCATCACCGATCGATGTAAAATCTATTTCGACGGAGGTCACGGCAGCCGCCTCGGTGCCTTCTTCGTTGACATCAATATACGTCTTATGTTTGACTTTGCTAATATATAATTGGATATCGGGATTGATTCCGGAGAAATCGGCATTGGTGGGATCAAATGCTATCTCCATTCCCATCGCGCTGAGCTCATTATTCAGTTCATTTTTATATTCTAATTTGAATTTTGGCAGGTAGAGATTGATTTCCGTTTTCTCGAGCTGGTTTAGCCATGTGTTCCAGGTAGCGTTATCGATATCTGCAATGAATCCATCGATATCAATATTGCTGTAAGGCAGAATGATCATCATCCGGAAATTTCCGTCCCCATAGGGCAGATCGACGGCTTGGAATTGATCATTGGCGAAATACGAATGTTCACATTTATAACTCATCATCCGACAATCAATTTGACTGTTATCGGTCAGGAAAAAGTGTGTAGTTACAGTGTTTTCCGGGTCAAATTCATAAGTCCAACTGCCTTTGAAATAGATGGCATTAATTAAAAACATTATTGTAGATATATCAATTGGGGGAGTGACGATTTCCTCAATTTTTCCATTTGTGTTATCACTGACCCATGTATTAATAATATCGGCGGCATCGGAGCGACTGAAGTCCAAACTTTGAACAAGTGCATCGAAATAGTTCTGATTTGTGGATATGAATGAATTTTCCACATAGAAACCCTCCCGGCACCAGATGGAATTGGCGATATCGAAAATTACATCCGGGTCGATATCTGTCAATAGAGTTATCAAACTCAGATAGGATTCATTTACTTCCTGAATCGTCAAATCTCCGTATCCAAGAGTTTCGTGCATTGCTTCCAACGTTGTACTGTCGGCCCCGTTATATGTCATTCCAAGAGCCATTGAAACGCTGAGTGGCGATATGAAGGTGTTTTCATTCGCTTCGGTCTCAGCGATTTTACCGAACAATGTCAGCCCGAATTGATTGCTGGATTCTTTTAATTCAATTTCAGATGATGTTAGGTTACGGATAACTTTTAATTTATTATCGTCTTGGTTTGTAAAAATGTCTGAGCAATTGGTCGTAATAATGCAGATCAGGGCTATAATGGGAAAAGCGATTATTCTTCGCATTGTGTTATTCCTTTCTGACTTTTTGGTTGAAGGATGTTTTAATATACTCCGGGATATTTCCGGTGGGCATAAAAAGGTTCAAACCCAGTTTGATTTGAGAGTCAGCAATTCCTGTATAATTTGTCTGGTATAAAACACCGGTATCTATGGAAAGCCATTTTGTAAAGAAGAATCGGACGCCGCCGATGGCAACATAGGTATGGGAAAGCTCAATTTCTTTTGTTTCCAGATTATACTCATGTTTGGAGTCTGTTTTCACTTCAACCATCAGTTTTGTCTGGGGATTATATTCGATTTCAAAACCGGCAAAACCACCAATCAGATTTTTCTGGCGTTCTTCCGGAGTATTATTGTCTTCTTCCCAGATATAATCAACCGTCATGTCTTTCACCCGAATATCAGTCAATGTCAGACCGGAATGAATCTGAATGGGGCCCAATGGAAATGTCGCAACTCCATACATGATCGTAAATCGTGTATTATAACCTACCGAACTTACCGCACATTCGTTTCTTTGGGTATATTCGTTGTAATCGTAAAAGTCTTTATTAGAATTTAATGCCCGCCAATCGCTTCTGATATCTTTCCAATCGGCGGAGCTTCGGATAGATACGGCCAGGGTCGGGAAATATTTCAGACCAAACATTTCTTCAGGAATCAGTTGGATTTTGAATGCTGAGGTGGAGACTGAAGGAGAACCTTGAGAAATGTTGTTGATCAGTCCAACGGTACTGAATTCAACCTCGGCAATATTTCCCAATCCCATTCCAATTGTACCCAGAAATGACTGCTGTACCTCCGCAACGCCAAACGCGCCTCCACCCATCAGGCTGATGTCTTTTGAGCCAAGAACTCTTGCGGTTGGAATTGTAAAAAGTCTGGGCGGGTCTACGCGTCCGGTGATGAACTTTTCCTCGTGAATTTGTTGTTCATTTCTTCGCAATAGCCAGGCGCTGTATTCATCATCCAGTGATTCACTGCAATTGCTGCAGAATTTACTGCTAATGTCATTCCGCTGTTTGCAATTAGAACATACTAACTCCGGCGTTTCTGAAAATGCCAGATTCAACATAAAAATAACAATGATAATAATTACTGTTTTTGTTCTCATGATTTTCCCCGGCTACTATTTTTATTAATTGAAATTGTTGCAATGTATTCAGAATAATCATATTCACCGGGATCTGCCGGATAGGGATTCATCTCCATCAGGGAAATCCGGTACCCAAGGGTATCAACACATTCATGTCTTGAACTGTTTTCAATATCGACATATCCAAAAATCTTGATCGGGATTATTATTTCCGGTTCAGAGTTGATTTGCAGACCTAATTTGATCTCAGCGACACCCTCCCAAAAACAAACGACGTTTGTCGGACAGCGACTATCGGAGTGTACATCAATAAAGCGGATGGACAGATTTTCTTTCGGGTAGTAGAGTATGTTACCGTAATGTACTGTCGCAGTATCCGGCAGTGAATCAGTCTGAGTACTGATAATGGGATTTAACTCAAGGCAGCCCGATAAAAAGATGCCGACCCCAGTAATGAGAATTAGCGCTAGTATATTTTTTAATTTCATATATGGTTCCTAAAATGCTAATAATACTATGACAAATACCGTTCCAGTTTTTTTCCTCTGGTAGAAATTGGTTATATAAGAGAAACCCTCAAATAACTGAGGATTTTATCAAGAATTTGATGTTTGGTCAGATTCAGGCAGTAGATGAAATCAACAATAGAAATGGCTTTTAAATATTATATTGGATTCCGATGGACGCAAACCATTTATTGTAGAAGAGATTGCTGTAGATCGTCTCGTTTTTAAAATATGCCAGTTTCCCTTGAAGTGAAAAATGAGAATTGAGCGGTTTATCCCAACCGAGCAACAGTTGATTTTGTATGTTTTGTTCCGGATCTGGATTGGTGAAGATTTGTAGTCGATCAGGATTTTCGGAATATTCTTTAAGTTGAAGTTCGATTATGATCTGGGTATAAATACCCAGGATTTTTTGGGAACTGAAAAGACGGAAGGATGCAGCATGATATGACGCATTCGGATTATTGGATGTATTGATCATATATCGAAGACATCCGCCGTAGATATTTTTTCGATGGATTTCTGTGCCAATCTGTAGCGTAAATAGTTCATCCTTTTGGTACTGTGAGTCTGTGGAATCTGGGTTGCCTGAAAAAGTGATTAATCGGTCTGAATATCGGATCGAATGCCATGTGGTCTTTATTGAGAAAAGATCTCTGTCTGAATAACGATGATTGAGATGGAAGAACAGTCCTCTGTAATCCGAAGTAAAATAATCAAATGACGGAAAACGGTTGTACTGATATTCGCCACCAATCAATGTGCTGGTCTTTTTTATCGAATAATTTATACCCGAATTAATACGACTACTGGTATATCCGTTACTGGCCTGATACCATTGCTTATTAAATATATCGATGGTGGAACGAAGGGAAAAAGCGTTGAACAAATTGTAATCATGTTGAATAGTCAACATGTTCACTGCCTTACTTTCGGCCGAATGTTTGGTATAATTGGACAGGTTTGATACGAGATTAAGGCGCAGGTTCTGCTGTTTTGAACGATAATTATGTGATAATCCGAACCATAGCTGATTTCCGATGGACTGAGTATTGGAAGAATCTTCGAATATGTTGGATTCCGTAATGATTTCATTCTTAATATAGAACGATGAACCGGATTTCGTACGGGCAAATAGTAGCCCTGTGCAAAACAACAGGATTCCTGAAATCCGGCATACAGGGAAAAACCTGTGATTGAAGTGATGAAGACGCATACGCTGCAAATTTAAGACAATAATGGAAAATATATTTATTGATTCAACAATTTCTGTTTTTCTGCGACGTAATAGCTCCGCAGCGAATCAAGTGTGAAAATATAGTTCGGTAATTCAGACGATTCCAGTGATTTTATTATCGGCAGATAATCGTAGCTGCTGAGAGATGACAATATACCCGGTTTAGTATTTAAAACCCAGTTACTAAAATCCCGGTTTGTTTCATTATCAATTGGATTATTGTATACCCCGTCAAGTCCTGTAGCATTGGATTCAGTCACATTGACAGGATTCAGCGTTTTCTCATCGATTTCACCGCCAATGGATGACATTTCCAGGGCAAATTGCTCAAGTCGGTTTTGCAGGATTTCTTCCTCTTTTACGGTTTTAATCATCAGTGTCAGTTCGCCGATTTTATTATTCATTAGATTAAGCAGATCATTCCGAATTAGCTCATTGGATTGGGCCATGGCGAGATAATCCTGGATATTAAGTTTTTTAGGAATTAATTCATTGTCTGTCTGAGTATAGCCGGAGCTGGCATTGATCGTCCAGTTTCGGACTTCGTTAATTTTCAGTAAATATTCCAGTCCGGACAAACGATCTGTTGTTGAATTTGCTGTGTTAATTTCGATTAGGAGCGAGTCGATAATCTGGGATATTTCATTCAGCATTTCGGATGAAATTTGACGAGTAGTGTTTTGTAAATCCATTAATTGTTGATAGTAATCCAGGCGACTTGCATTCAGAGCGGCTTTTTCTTCGGTAAGTTTGACAATTCGCCGACGCTCGATCCAGTTGGGCTGATCCAGGTTTTCCAATTTGTTTATCTTCGTATTTATGCCATTGAGATTTTCATCAATTTTCTCGATGACCTCATTGGTAGTGTTCACTTCGTTCAATATTTTGTTTATCTGGTATCTTTGATTTTCCAGAAGCCCGTTCACCGATGCACTAGTGGTGATAAATAGTAATATTAGAGTGAAAATTGCTTTTGCGAATAACTTATGTTTCATACTCATGTTCCTCGATACCGTATTTTTCCATTTTGTAATACAAAGTACCGGCTTTGATGTTTAGTTGATCGGCAGCACGTTGTTTTATCCCATGATGGTCTTTTAATGCCGTCAGTATCATTTCCCGCTCGATTTTATTTATATATTCAACCATATCACGACCGGGAATGGGCGGACTGGTCTCTGTTTCCTCGGATTTTTCATCGAAGGAAAACAGTTCCTCGGTAAAAATATTATCCTCAATAAATACCAGCGCCCGCTCGATAAAATTCTCCAGTTCACGGACATTGCCCGGCCAGGAATAGGATTGCAATTTACGTAGGACGCTGGTTTGAATCTGCGGTATCCGGCGATTTAATTTTTCCGAACGTTGCTGCAGAATATAATCTATCAATAATGGGATATCTTCCCGGCGCTGGCTTAACGGTGGCACGTGAATAGGAATGACATTGATCCGATAGTACAGATCGGATCGAAATAGATTTTCCTTAACGGCTTGTTCAAGATTCTTATTTGTTGCAGAGATCAGCCGGAAATCACTATGAATGAATTTTTCGCCGCCGACACGTTGAAATTGTCGGGTCTGGAGTATGCGGAGTAGTTTTACCTGTAAATTGGGAGGCATGTCGCCGATTTCATCAAGAAAAAGTGTTCCACCGGCAGCTTGTTCAATTTTTCCCGAATGATCGCGAATTGCCCCGGTGAATGCCCCTTTTTCATGCCCGAACAGTTCACTCTCAAGCAGCGATTCTGTCAATGCGCCGCAGTTAACTGCAATGAAAGGCCCAACGGCTGTTTTTCCCGATTCATGAATCGAATTTGCAACCAGCTCCTTACCGGTGCCGCTTGCCCCGGTGATCAGTACCGGGCTGTCGGATTCGGCAACTTTTTGAATTAGTCCGAGGATTTTTTTGATGGCATCGGAATTTCCGATAATCTGATGTGAGGCAGTATTTGACTCGGAGATTTTTTGTCGGTTTTCCCAGCGATCGTACAATGCGGATACTTTCGTGCGAAGTTCGGCCAGGGGAAACGGCTTGGTGATGAAATCCTCAGCGCCGTTTTTAATTGCATCCACAGCAATATCAACGGTTGCGAAGGCGGTAATCACAATGACATCAATGGCCGGAAATTGGGATTTAATAGTTTTAAATAATGTTATACCGTCGATTTTTGGCATTTTAATATCAGTGATCACCAGGTTCCAGGAACTTGATCGGGATTTACGCAGTCCTTCTTCACCATCAATGGCCGAATCCACGGTGTACCCGTCTTTTTCTAATGTCGCGACAATGCCACTTCGAAGGGAAGCATTGTCCTCAACCACTAAAATTTTGTACTGTTTCTTTTTGAATTCCATATCAACCTGCCGGTAATTCAATGACAAACTCCGTGCCATTACTATCTGAGCGTGTTAAGTGAATTTTTCCACCATGTTGTCCGACGATGGATTTAGCGATGGAGAGTCCCAGTCCGACGCCCGATCCCTTGGTACTGAAAAAAGCCTCAAAAATCTGAGCCTGTATTTGGGGCGGAATTGGTTCGCCAAAATTTTGAACACTAATTGAAATGTCGTCATTACTCCGGGCGATTTGGACATTAATCGGATTCTGATCGTCGGATGATTCACAGGCGTTTTTCAATAAATTAATAAAGGCGTGCCTGATTTTATTGGGATGAACAAACGCCTGTTCATCGCCATTAACAATGATTTGATGATTGGGGAAATCCCGTTTTAGTGTGTCAATAGTCTCATCAATGATTATCCGGAGTGACTGTGATTCAAGGTTGGCATCGATAGGTCGAGCATAGGCCAGAAAGTTTTCCACGATACTGCTCAAGTTTTCAATTTCCTTGGTCACTGCACGGGAGTAGTTGTGTAATTCTTTTTGATTTTGGGTAGCCTCAAGCAGCAGTTCAGCGTTGATTTGCATTCCGGCCAGTGGATTTCTGATTTCATGAGCAACTGATGCGATAAGTTCTTTATTTTCGTTTTCTCGTTGGGCAATTTGCTGTCGCATCACTTCCATTGTTTTGCCCAGAAACCCGATTTCGTCCCGGTGTCTTTGAAGTTTTGAGGGTTCTGCCCGCCCCCGCCCGATATTTCTTGCAAATTCCGTCAGTTGACGAAGCGGCAAAGTCAAGGTCTGTGACAGAACCATCACGACGATTATACTGAATATCAGAACACTGCTGCCAATGAACAGGATGCGTTGACGCAATATTCCGGTATATTTTAAGAAATGCGCATTAGCATCCAGACCAATAATCATCCCGGGAAAATCGTCTCTTTCAAAGGATTTATATACCGATTTGAAGCTCTTTCCCAATTCATCCTGGTAAAGTGGCGCAAACCAGATTCCGTTTGTTCGGGCTTTTTCGATTTCCAGCTGATGAATGAGTGTAGAATGCGCCGCATTTAATTTATTTCCGGCAGATAACAGGATTGTGTTCTCTAAATCGAGGATGTAAATGCTACTGGCGGAGTAATTCCGCAACATATTCGCCAGGGAGGCTTCCAGGGAATCCCGCAGAATTTGGGATTCCGGGTACCGGATGTAAAACCGCAGCAGCTCGGTATCAATCGATGCAGCAAGATTCGTAATATTGTTCTCAAGATGATCGGCCAGCTGATCTTCCAGTGTATTTCTGGTCAGCCAGTAAACGGGAATTGACAATGCCAGAACTGTCAGCAGGATCAGCAGTCCGGTAAACAGGGCCAGTTTCCAGGCTAATCGGTTAAATAATCTCATAGTGTCTTATATTTTCTCAATTGTATCCAGAAATGCCGTCAGCGGCTGCGCTCCCATCAGCTCATGGGTTTCGTTTATCACAATTTTCGGGACGCCGGTAACCCTATATTTGTTGGCCAGATGGGGAAACGTGGACGCTTCAACCATATCGGCCGTTACATTTGGATTTTCCAGGGCGATGCGGTGGGCTGATATGACGGCACCCGGACAATAGGGGCATGAGGATGTAATAAATACCTGTATATGAACGGGTTTATCAATGGCTTTAATTCGTTTTAACAATGCTTCAGATAACTCTTCGGAATTTCCGGAGACTTCCTGTAGCGCTTTGATAAATGAGTTGATTTCGTACCCGCCGGGAGGGCCGAAGAAACGAATACCATTGGCCTGTCGGTTATCCGGTAGTACCAGAATTGCCGGAATTCTGTCAATATTATATTTGTCTGCCTGTGGCTTATCCTTGATAAGATCATAGACAGTCAGGGTCAGTTTTTCGGACAGAGTACAAATTTCATCCAGGAACATATGTGTATCCCGGCAGGAGGAGCACTCAAATTCCTGTGTAAAAAAGATTACCTGAATCGGTTCCTTCACCGATTTTAGCATATCCTTTAATTGCTTTTGGGCCTCTTCGTTAAATATTGCCATGATTTACCTCCGAAGTAATAGCATAGCCCACTATGCCAGTTGATTATATTTTATCCACATCAAATACATAATCAATAACCGAGCGGACGGTTTTGAAATCCATCGATAATTCTCCGAACCTGACATGATATCTTCATGGAATAATTATAACACTCTAAATAACGAGATGCAATGGATTATCAATGGTATGTACCGGTGTCATTCTCAAGGCTTACATCCCGAAAATCGTCATCGTGAGGTAGTTGAATAGCAATATGATGTTTGGTATCAATCTCAATTGTTAAATTTCGGGCGGTGAAATCAAGTAAATGACCACCGGCCGAATGATCAGTAGTGATGAAATGGAAGTGGTAATTCGGAGCGTTGATATTCTTCATATAAACCGGTAAGCGAAAACCGGCAATCGTACCGCTAACGTTTTTCAGGGAAAACTCCGGTTGATTTTTTAATACGTCCAGCAGTAGGGGATAGGGTCTGCTCTGGCGTGGAACACTTCTGGTCTGAATGCTTGAGAAATCGCCGGTAATTTTAATGGCGGTAGGGATATTCCGGCCCGTCAGCAGTTTATCGATGGCATTTTCCAGTTGGTGTTTACCAATGGATTCCTTGATTGAAATGATGGTATCTGCGGTGAAAAATGTAACTACCGCGAAGGGCGTCCGAATACTGTCAGCGATCCTTTGGGCAACTCCGTCTGAGGCAATTTGATACACTTCTCCGCCTAATACAATCATCTCGCCATCCAGGGCATTGAATGTCCCAAGGCCAAAATCGCCGTGTGTCTTTAATTCTTCGATGGAGGTTTCACCGTCGTAAATCCCGGTCATCAGGGCGTCCAGGATTGAAACCTGGTAAATACTGTCATGATTGCTATCGGAACCTGGAATCGTCCGGTGACAGCCGATCCCGGCAATCATCAGGTTTATCAGAATGAAGTGAACCAGTTTATTCATAAACAGTATCCCAAAATTATTTAATGAAAATGCATCGCTTTACCAATGAAAAATCATTGGCCAATAGCCGGTAAAAATAGACCCCCGAACTGTATGGTGACGCATCCCAGTCAATCGAATAACGCCCGGGCTCCTGCCATTCATTTACGAGAGTTACGATCTTTTGTCCGACCATATTGAATAGTTCCAATTTTATAAAAACAGCCCGTGGGACTTCGTATTCAATGGTCGTTTCCGGGTTAAAGGGATTTGGATAGTTTTGGGCAAGATGGAACTCGGGTAAATCGATATGATTGATAGTAATATCCGTTTGATAAGCGTATTCAAACGCTCCCATATCCGGTGCCGATCCGTAATATGACAAAATTGGAATATAAAGTGTATCGCTGCCTTCATTATAAAAAATCATTGTATCCTGTAGACCGGCATCAATGCAGGGTGAATTTTGTAACAGATGATAGTCCCCAGTGCTGACATCCGTAAACAGAGGATCGTGAGAAAGATTTCCGGTCAGCCAGTTCACTACGGCGCTTTCAGAAAAAACACCGTTTTCCAGACCGCCTTCAATATCGGAAAAAGCGACAGCCACAGATCCGGAATCGTTTGAACCGGCTATGTATATTTCCGTATCTGAAGCATTTTGCCAAAGAATGCCGTTTACAACCTTTATATGAGATGAATTATATGCATATATTCCGCCTCCGAAACCGACATCGGTTAAACTTGTGTATTCGCTGTAGCGGTTATTTGCCACGGTAACATTGATGAGATCCAGTTCCGAGTGATTGGAATAAATTCCGAAGCCTTGAATTTCCATTCCATTAGCAACATTATCGGTGATGACGCAGTTACTTATTAATGCCGACGAATAATCAAAGGCCATTCCCGCGCCCAGGGCGAGAAAGGCGATCCCACCTCCATTGATACTGTTATTACGAACCTCTACGCGGTCAAGTTTTAAATTAGCGCAAACGGCATAAAGCCCGCCGCCGGTCATGGCTTCATTGGATTCGAGGATTACGTTATTGATTGAAGAATTGGAGTTTTCCAGGTAAATCCCGCCCCCGCTTCCGCCATATAATGCTGGTTTATTGAGCAATGTGTCTTCCGCAGTTGTTATGTGTAGATGACTCAGTGTCGGGCTGGCATACCTGACGTAAACGCCTTCACCGTCACGACTGGCGGCCCTGGCGATGATGGTAAATCCGCAGAGCAATGCCTGTGATGTTTCCAACGAGCGGAACGTCACGACACTGGCGTATTCTACACTCTGAATGATGGTACTGCCAATAAAGGATGTGTCATTTTCCAAAATATAATTGGACGCGACAACAATATCTTTTCCCTTAAAATCAATGTTTTCTATGTATCTTCCGGGTGCCACCAGTATCGTATCACCATCCAGGGCGGCATTAATAGCCAGCTGAATGGTTGAATAATCCACGGGAACATGGACCAGAGTCCGGTGATACCCCGGCGGCAATGGCCTGCCGGCGTTTTCCCAGGCGGTCACCCAGATGCTCGCCAGGTTGATGATTGATTTATGAATGGCATCGATTGAGACTGTTTTCAGTTCGGACCACATTATATCATAATATTCAGAATGATATTCAGGATCCTGACTGGTTGCCAGATCGTCGGCGATCATGATGGAGTCGACATAGGGATATATATCATCGATGTATTGAAATACGGAATCAAGCACATTTTCCCAGTAAACTCCGGTAGCTTTAAAATCAGGAACGGAATCCAGATAAGAATAAAACAATTGGGTTTCATAGCGGGAATGGATACCGTAATTACCGGTATACTGACCGTTGTAATTTCTTGTCAGATGGAGTGCCTGATGGGAATCGGCAACGTAGTGACCCAGTTCCGCGGCAACCTGCCAGGCATTGTCCCAATCACCACTGCTCATCAGGGCACTCAACATGTTGATCCACTCGTCGATGACCCAGGGAACCGTTCCGTTATCAATAACCACCGATTCACCATATTTGCTGACCATAGCATCCCAATCATGAGGGAGAGTGCCCTGGAAGAATTCCGGGTAGTTATCGATGTCAATGTAATGATAGTAACCGGGGAAATCGTCCTGATCGGGATCGACAGAATGAGTACTCAGGTAATCTTGTTGGTCTTTAAAGAATGACATGTTTGCAGGTAAATGATCGACGGCTTCGGCATTTATGTACCGGTGCATGACCCAGCCCCATTTGGCATCCTGGGCGTTGGCCAGGTGGAGCAGAATAAGAAGCGCGAAGATATATTTTTGATTCAATTTTTTCATAGAGGGATGTTAAGGAAGTCAGAAATGATATTCAACTGATTTGTTCAGGACTGAACACTGGTCTGAATGGATTCCTTCGCCCCGGCTAACCGGGTTTCAGAATGACGGATTTGGTCTGTAGGG